>JAPLUP010000421.1 GCA_026397575.1 Candidatus Zixiibacteriota bacterium | reverse complement strand
GCCGTTAATACTTATAGCGGTCTGTGCTCTTATTCCAATTGAGTCAGCCTCAGCACGAAGGAGGCGAACTCGTAGGAGCAAGCCAACTTACTGAGAGGAGCTTCGGCTCCTCTCTCTTTTTGTGTTCTTTTGTTCAAATATTCTTGACAGCTAACAAAGCCAATGCTCCTGTTTGCGCGCTGCAATGTGCGGTAAATGGCTGTATCGCTACCCTTTGGGCACATTTCCCCAGTCTCATGTAATAGATAGACTTATGCCGGAAATAGTGCTTCAGGTCTCGCGCTCGACAAGCCGTGCGAGCAATGTCGTGCCGGTCTCCAGATGGGCATCTGCCAGCAGACCATCGCGCCAGCGCTTGATAAACTGGGAATCGGCAGAAACCAATTCAAAGCCGTAGCGAACCAGGAAGCTCTGTGCCTTCTGGGCGTCCGCCGGAATCAGCGCATACAGTATGCGCAGTTCTCTGCTACGAGCAATGTCGTGGATTTGTGACAGCAAGTACTCGCCATAACCCTGACCGAGATAGTCGCGATAGAGAAAGGGCCCGCGCAGTTCGCCGCAATCATCCAACGGCGCCAAACCAATAAAACCGAAGGGGAAGTGATCCTCGAAGCCGAGATAGTACTCGCAACTGCCAAACGACGTTTGCGTGGCGGCTTGGGAGGAGAGCATCTCGACAAACCTCGCTCGGAGCAAGTCTCCTCCCGGCAGGAAGGCGGTTGACTCCACAATATCCAGCATCAGCGGAATTGCATGAGGATTGGCTTTCACAATCCGGCGTTCTGACATGGGAATAATATAGGTTCCGACAGGTGTCGGCGGCGGAGATTTCTGAAGAAAGATAATTGATGAAATCGGGGGTGTTACGTTATATCGGTGTAGGGAGGAGTTCAGACAATGTACAAGAAAATTCTCACGTTTGTGGCGCTAGCTGCCGTTCTGCTGCTTTTGCAGTGTTCGGACAAGCCGACTCAGTCCGAGCAAGCTAAGCTCGGTGAGTCGTTTGTGCTCAAGGTCGGACAAACGGTCGTCGTACAGGACGAGAACCTGTCCATCACGTTCCGGGACGTTGTGAGCGATTCGCGCTGTCCGACAAACGTTTTCTGCTTCTGGTCCGGTATTGCCGAAGTACAGATCAAGCTTGTGACGAGGTCGGCTGACACCGCGATCGTGACGGTCGCCATTCTTGGCGGTTCCGAAAGCAATTCTGATAGTCGCTACGCAGCAGATACTCTTGGCTATCACATTGCTTTGCTGCGACTTGATCCCTATCCGGATCTGTCGCTGAGCGCTCGAAGCTCGCGCATACCCGAACCGTATCAAGCTACGCTGAAGATCACACGATCCAGTGCAACACCGGCGCCCGTGCCGGAGGTCATCATCACCGATTTGCCCCCAGATTCGATTCAGCTTGATCACTTTAGGATTGACAGTATGTCGATCGAAGGGGATACGCTCAGCCTCACTGTTGAATATGGCGGTGGCTGCAAGACCCATTACTTCTTCCTATTTATGAGTCCAGCCACATTCGCAGAGTCTTTCCCGGTTCAGGCCAATCTCTGGTTGCGGCATTTTGACAACGCCGATTCGTGCAAGTGTGAGGGGAAATGCAATAATCGCAGACAGTTGAAGCTCATGCTAACATCGATTGCGGAATTGTACCACCAAGTATATGGCGAAGTTGACCCAATCGCCCTCAACATCTCCGGATATACCGGTCAGCAGCCGGAGGAGATTTTTCGACAGGTCTATTATCCTGAAGGCTCGCAGCGCAACCGTGCACCTCAGTTGACGTCCGTCGAACCGAAATTTGTTCGTGAAGGCGACACTTTACGGTTCTCAATCTGGGCAGTTGATCCTGATGATACAACCCCGACCCTCAGCGCGGTCAACTTGCCTTCTCGTGCAAGTTTCATCGACAATGGCGGTGGCACGGGAAGGTTCTTGTTCATGCCAGATACGGGTCAGGCAGGGGAGTATCAAGTTACCTTTGTCGCCTCGGATGGTGAGTTCGCGGACAGCGACATGGTCAGCCTCAAGGTAACGGAAGCGAGAAACCGCGCACCAATGTTACGCATCTTCGGTTCTCGCATGGTGGTGGTCGGAGGGACGCTGGTTCTTGATGTCATGGCGTCTGACAGTGACGGTACAACTCCTGTCGTGACTGCTTCTGGTCTTCCTGAAAACGCTGTATTCACGAATGACACTTTGGCCTACTACACGTTCACTTTCACCACGGATTCATCGCAGGTGGGCGACCACGACATCCTGTTTGTCGCCTCAGACGGCAGTCTTGCGGACAGTGAAGTGGTGACAATCCGAGTTGGCGGTACCGGCTCGCTGGTTCCTACCGCTATCGGCAATTACTGGCTATACGAGATCATCGATACTGATTCTGACCACGGAATGGTCGCTTTCATTGACGAAGTGCGTATCACTGGATCGCTTATGGATGCGAACGGTCACGATGTCTGGTGGAGTCTGTCGAGCCCAATCCCTCCATTTACTACCCGGTTGATGGTTAGACATGACAGCGTCTACAGCGAATCGGGATTGGAGTTCATCAGAGCCACCGATGAGCCCATATCATATTCTGTGACTTCCAGATCCTGGCCCGGATCTGAGCCGCTTTCGGGCGTACCGCGTGTGGTTAGCCGACTTGATTCTGTGATGTTCTGGACAGGGAAGTTCAGGAACTGTTATCGTTACGAACGCAGAGCGTGTGACAGTAGTTCGGCCGGTACAACTTGCTACAATGAGACTTACGTCATAGCCCCAGGTGTAGGCATCATCGAAATCGGATTCGAGAAAAGCACGGTACGACCCGAGAATTCCTATAAAGCAAGCGTGCGCTGGCACCTTGCCAGGTACACGTTGGAGAAACCATGATATTGGGCAGTGCTCATTCGAGGGGCAGCGAACTAAATGTGATCTTGGTCGTTAAACACTATAGCACTAACTGCGTATGTTCATTGTAGCGCATTCCTTGAATTGTAGGGAGGTAAATCATGTTCAGGAAAGCTATTATACTCTTGATTCTCTCTTGTTGGATGCTATTGGTGCAGTGTTCTGACAAGTCCACGCCACCGCCCACACCGACACCGGTGCGGGACTTGACCACTGCGGAGAAAGAGCTTGTCACATCTGGCAACAAGTTCGGACTGAAGCTTTTCAGGGAAATTGTCTCGCAAGAGGGGGACAAGAACGTTTTCGTTTCGCCGCTGTCGGTGGCAATGGCGCTCGGGATGACATACAACGGCGCCAACGGCGCCACACAGGAGGCGATGCAAAACACGCTCGAATTGCAGGGAATGTCGCTCGAGGATGTCAACAAATCGTATCGCAGTGTAATCGATTTGCTGCGCGGTCTCGATTCCAAGGTCACGTTTCAGATCGCCAATTCAATCTGGTATCGTCAGGGTTTCGAGGTTGAACCAACATTTGTGGATCTTAACATGACCTACTTTGACGCTGTCGTACGCGCGCTTGATTTTGCCGATCCGTCGGCAGTCGTGACCATCAATGGTTGGGTCAACGAGAATACTCACGGCAAGATAGACAAGATCCTGGATGAGATTCCCGACGCGACCGTCATGTACCTGATCGACGCCATCTATTTCAAAGGAATCTGGAAGCTCCAATTCGACCCGAAGAAAACGACCGCGGAACCTTTCCATCTTCCTGACGGCTCTGTGAAATCGTGCCAGATGATGGCGATGCCGGAGACGGACATCGCATACTTCGGAACCAGGGAGTTCTCCGCGATTGATCTCAAGTACGGTGATGGCGATTACAGCATGACTATTCTGTTGCCAAACCAGAACATGAATCTCGATTCGGTTATGGCTCAACTCACGGATGAAAACTGGCAAAGCTGGCTTGGACAGTTTCGACTCCAGAACTGGGCGCTACAGATTCCCAAGTTCGAGATCGAGTACGAGAAATCGCTGAAAGAGGTCTTGAGCGCGCTGGGTATGGGCGTCGCGTTTAGTGACTTTGCGGATTTTACCGGGATCAATCGACGACGAAACCTGCAGATAACGGCAGTGAAGCACAAGACCTATGTTAAGGTTGACGAAGAAGGAACCGAAGCGGCGGCCGTAACATCGGTTGAAATCGGCCTCACTTCAACTGGCCCACGCATCTTCATTGTCAATCGGCCGTTCCTGTTAGTCATCCACGAAAATCATTCCGGTACGATTCTATTTATGGGGAAGATCGTTGATCCGACCTTGTGAGTAATCTGATCGCATTGCCCCGCGTTCTCTGCCACCGGGTATTGTGACAAGCAGATTCATTGACAAAGAAAAACCCCGTCTCGCCGTAAAGCGAGGCGGGGCCATAATAGGGAGGCTATCATGAAAAGAGGTTAAAAACTTTTCTCCCCTGCCTCTAACACTATCCCTGCCTTTTCTACGAACGAAGGGTACTTTCGAAGCAATTCTTTTCTCAATCTCAGCCGCGCCCGGTGCAAATACCATCTCACCGTCGCCTCCGGCATGCTGAGAATTTCCGACACTTCCTCGATCTCGTGTCCCTCGATGTCGCGCAGAAGAAAGGCCGCTTTCTGCTTATCGTTCAGGGCATCTGCCGCTTGCAGGATGCACTCCTTGATATTTTTGCGGTAGAGACTGATATCCGGGGTGTCGGCCGGAGTCTCTACGGACTCGCTATAGGTCTCCAGAGTCTCATGCCGATGCTTCTTCTGTTTGCGAATGTAGTCAATCGACGCATTTACGGTAATGCGGTAAAGCCAGGTCGAGAACTTCTTGGTCGTGTCAAAGCGATCGAGATTACGAGACGTTTTCACGAACACCATCTGCGAAATATCCTTGGCCTCGTCATAGTCGCCTACCATGCGATAGGCAATACCTGCGACTTGGCTTTTGTATTTTTTCATCAGGCTGCCAAACGCTTTGTTCTCGCCCGATTGAATCCGTCTTATCAGAGCAATGGTTTCCGCTTCACTCGGATCACTA
>JAPLUP010000221.1 GCA_026397575.1 Candidatus Zixiibacteriota bacterium | reverse complement strand
GTCCGACATCTTCCGGTTTGGCTGAGCATCCGCGTAAAAGACGAGGTCATACTTGCCGATGGTGATGACGTCATTGTCATGGAGCGGTTGTTCAGTAACCTTGCGTTGATTGACGAAGGTGCCATTCAGACTGTCATTGTCAATCAGAACGGCTCCTTGGTCGGAGAACTCAATTTGCGCGTGTTTGCGCGAGACGCCTCGGTTGTCGAGCACAATGTCGTTTTCTGTGGTACGGCCGATGGAAATGTGCTCCTTCTCGGTCACAACCCGTTCGATGATCTTCTCTGCGAACTTGACAACGATTTCGGGCATCGGCGGCGCTCCTTTCTCCCATCTTAGTGCCAAAACAGGTACGTTACTTGCTGCTCAACAGGTTACCGAGGCTTTCTTGTTAATCCTAAACAACTTGCTGCGCACATCGTATTCATTTATATTTTCGACATGATGCCGGTAAACTTGAGAAGCAGACCGTGGGTCTTTGCCGCTCCGTTAGCGGGAGTGTCAGATTGGCCATACCGCAAGATCGCCAAACGCTACGAAGCAGACTACGCATTTGCGGAAATGATTGCCGCCGAAGGACTTGTGCGAAACAATCTTCGCACCTGCGAGCTTCTCACCCGCTATCTCGGCGAAACCAACATCGGCTGCCAGCTTTTTGGGACCAGACCGGAGGCGATCGCGGATGCGGCGGTCATGCTGCAAGAAATGGGTTTCGACTCGATCGACCTGAATTGTGGCTGTCCGGTACACAAGGTGGTCGATAAGAATGGCGGTGCGGCGTTGTTGAAAGACCTACCTCTTCTGGAGCAGATTGTCTCGGCAGCGGTCAAGAAAATCTCGATTCCCTTCTCGGTTAAAATGCGTTCCGGGTGGGACGCGAAGCATATCACTTTTTTGGAGGTTGGCAAGATCGCGGAGGGAAGTGGCGCATCCTATATTTGTCTGCATGCGCGCACTCAGACCGAGCATTTTGCGCCGGAAGTGCATTGGGATCATATTCGGCAGTTGAAAGAGGCCGTGTCGATACCCGTAATCGGCAATGGCGGGATTAGGACGGCTCAGGACGCATTGCGCATGCTCAGCGAGACCGGTTGCGACGGTGTCATGGTTGCCACGGCGACGCTGGGCAATCCGTTTCTGTTTCGCGAAATCAGAACGTTGCTCGATACTGGAAAACCGGAACCGAGAACCGGCAACGAAGAACGAATCTTAACCTGTTTGGAGCACGTCCGCGGAATAGTCGAGTTATGTGGCGAATCGGCGGGGATCAAGAGATCGCGCAAGCTGCTGGGCTGGTATTATCGCGGCATCACCGGACGCAAAAGAGTCGACCCACAGCTTTTTCAGGTCACTACCTACGCGGAAGTTGAATGCTATCTGGCCGAAGCGGTGGAAGCTACAAGAGAAAACGCGGCATGAAGAAGAAGTCGGACCTCGAGAATATACTGGCGGGGGTTGCGGATGGCAGTGTCGATATCAAGGACGCCCTCCATCTGCTGAGGCGGAGTGGTGTCGAGGATGTCGGGTTTGCCCGCATCGACCACGGCCGACGCGAACGTTGTGGTTTTCCCGAGGTCATCTTCGCCGAAAGCAAACAGCCGACGCAGATTTCAGTGATCGCCAAGCGCATTGTCGCCAGCGGTGAACCGCTATTGATTACACGGCTGGATGAAGCAAAATACAAGTATCTGAAAACTAAGCTTCCCAAGCTGCAATATAATGAGCAGGCGAGAGCAGCTTATCTCACCAGAAAAGCCCCCAAGCGACAGGCTGGCTTGCTGATTGTCACTGCAGGGACTTCTGATATTCCGGTCGCTGAAGAAGCAGCCGTGACCTGTGAGACGTTGGGGTATGCGCCGGAACGGCTGTATGATGTCGGTGTGGCCGGTATCCACCGGCTATTGGCTCAGTCGGATAAACTGGGTCAGGCGAAAGTGATTATCGTCGTGGCGGGTATGGAAGGCGCGTTGCCGTCGGTGGTCGGTGGCTTGGTAGAAGTACCGGTAATAGCAGTGCCAACCTCGGTAGGATATGGGACATCATTTGTCGGTATTGCGCCACTATTGTCAATGCTGAATTCGTGCTCGTCGGGAGTGACGGTCGTGAATATCGACAATGGTTTTGGCGCGGCTATGGCGGCGATGCGCATGATGCGGTTACTGGAGAAGAAAGCGTAGCGGTATGAAAATCGGGTATCTTGACTGCTTCTCCGGCGCTTCGGGGGATATGATCGTCGGAAGCATCATTAGCGCCGGTTGTGAGCCGGAATACTTACAGGAGCAGCTTGACCTTCTGGGATTGCCGGCAGTAAGACTGGTGACCGGTTCGACGAAGAAACAGGGTCTCGCAGGAGTCACCGTGCGTTTTGAATCGTCGGAAACCGACCCACCACATCGGCATCTATCGGCCATCGAAAAGATCATTGACAATTCGCGGCTCGATGATACCAAACATTTGGTCAAGGCGATTTTCCGGCGAATCGGGCAGGCGGAAACGCGGATGCATGATGTGCCGATCGAGAAGATTCATTTTCATGAAGTCGGAGCTATCGACGCGATCTGTGATATAGTCTGCGCAGTGGCCGGATTCAGGAAGCTGGGCATCGAGAAGCTGTATTCCTCGGCGATCCTACTCGGGAGCGGCGTGACGAGATCGGCGCACGGAATTATCCCGTTACCGGCGCCGGCGACGCTGGAAATCGTCAAGGGCTTCCCGGTGACACGTATCGAAAACGGCAAGGAGATGACGACGCCAACCGGCGCGGCGATCATTGTCGAGTTGGCCTCCTAGGCGGCCGGATTTGACATGGTGATCGAGAGCGTGGGTTATGGCGCAGGTACGATGGACTTGGATGATCGCCCAAATCTGTTGCGGCTGATTGTTGGCAAGACGGATGAGCAGTTGCAGAGCGATCAAGTGGTGATCATCGAAACCAATATCGACGACGCCACGCCGGAGCAGATCGGGCATTTGCAGCAGCGGCTACTGGAGTCGGGCGCGCTGGATGTTTTTGTGACATCCATTCTGATGAAGAAGAATCGCCCTGGGCATCTGCTGTCGGTGATCTGTCTCCCTGACAAGATGGAGACCCTGTCGGCAGTCATCTTGCGTGAATCGTCAACGGCGGGTGTACGATTGCGCAATGAATCGAGACGAAAGCTTAGTTATGAAATCAGGCCGGTGGAAACGGAGTTCGGCACAATCCGAATCAAGTACTTCTCCGGCGGCAATATCAGTAAATTCAGCCCTGAATATGAGGATGTGGTCGCGGCGGCCATGAAGACGGGAGCGCCCTTTCAGAAGGTCTACAACAGCGCTATCATGGCAGCCAATCAGTTAAAGGAGAGATAAAGTGAGCGATCTGAGGGTATTAGTCTTTGCCCAGAAAAAAGGGACGGCGCTGTCCGGGACGGCGCTGGAATTGCTCAATATCGGACGTCAATTGGCAGACAAATTGTCCGGCAAACTGGGTGCGCTCGTAATCGGCGATGGAACCGACACCTGCGCGAAAGCTGCGCTTGCTGCAGGTGCGGACGTATGCTACACGGTTGAAAACGGCGCGCTGGATAAGTTTGCGGACGACGCCTATGCCAAGGTTTTGGCAGAGTTGGTTGCAAGCAAGTCGCCACAGATCGTACTCGGTCCCGCCAATTTCTATGGCAAAGCATTATTCGGCAGATTTGCGGCGCAGTTGGGAGTCAGTATTGCCTCC
>JAPLUP010000254.1 GCA_026397575.1 Candidatus Zixiibacteriota bacterium | reverse complement strand
GATCATCTCGTCTTCGTATCTGATACAGGCGTCAAGAAAATGGCCGAAGCGGGCACGATCGCCATCCTGCTTCCGGCAACCACGTTTTTCCTTGGCCACAAAGAATATGCTCCCGCGCGCAAGATGATCGATCAAGGCGTTGCGGTCGCACTGGCCACCGACTTTAATCCCGGCTCATCCTGTACGACCTCACTCCCGGCCGTTATGACTATTGCGGCCATCTATCTCAAAATGACTGCCGAGGAAATCCTCAATGCCGTGACCTTCAATTCGGCCTGTAGTCTCGGCTTGCAGAAAGAAATCGGTTCGTTGCACCCGGGGAAATTCGCCGATTTCGTAGTCTGGGATGTAGAAAACTATGAACAGATTCCGTACCTTTTTGCACAGAACCCGGTCAGGAGCGTCTTTAAGCGAGGGAGACAAGTTGTATGAGAGCGATCTGCGCAATTTGCCTGGCGCTTTTCGTTGCCGGATGCGGCGTTTACTCGTTCTCCAGTTCGTCGCTGGGAGGTGTCAAGACTGTGGCTGTTCCGCAGTTCGAGAACAAGACGGTGGAGTACGGCATAGAGGGAGACCTGACCGCCAAAGTGATCGATCAACTAATCACCGACAACGCGCTGAAAGTTGTGGCGCTTGCCGATGCCGATGCCGTCCTGCGCGGGGAAATCGTCAAGTATGAGCGCGTCGCGTACACCTATGACAAAGGCGACAACGTCAGCGAGTACAAAGTCAATATCTACGTGAACTTCACGTTGGCGCGCAAAGGCGGCAAATCGCTGCTCGAAAAGAACAACATGCTCGGTTTTGGCGTGTACAATGCCGCCGAACAGACCGAGGATGACGGCAAACGGGCGGCTGTCGATAAACTCGCACGCGATATTGTCGATGAAACTACCAAAACCTGGTAGGCGCTGTTGCGCTGGCCGCGTATAAGTTGTATAATACGGTGTCAAGCATAGACATGAGGTTATAATGAAATCAATCAAGACCATTCTCTGCCTTGTTCTCGTTCTCGCCCTGTCGGCGTCGCTCTTCGCCGGCAAGGCCAAGACTGGCACTACGGCTTATCCTTTCCTGAAAATCGGTGTCGGCGCCAAATCTCTGTCAATGGGTGGAGCATTCGTCGGGTTGGCGGATGATGAATCAGCCGTCTTCTACAATCCGGCTGGAATCATCGGCTTCCAACAGAAAGCGATTTCCGGGTCATACATGAATTACATTGCCGACATTCAATCGGGCAATTTGATTGCCGTTCTGCCAAAATCGTCTCCCGCAGTTGTGGACGTGGAAGGTTTGGGCGAGGAGCCGGTTTTCCACGATGCCCAGTCGGCGTTCGCCTTTTCGGTAGTCTATCTTAACTATGGAAAAATCGACGAGACCGATTACTTTGGCGGGTCGGACATGGCGATTGGAGCTACCTATGCTCGCAAGCTTTCACCGCAACTGGCTTGCGGCGGGACGGCCAAGCTTATCTATCAGAAGATAGACCAATACTCCTCCACCGGTCTGGCGGTGGATGCCGGTCTGCTCTATCGGCTTAGGGACGGCAGAACGAACGTCGGTCTATCTGCTTCGAACCTCGGCGTTCAGCTTTCCGGTTTGTCGCCGGAACACAAAGACCCGCTGCCGATTACCCTGCGCGGTGGCGTCTCGCACCGTACGAGGGAATTGCCGCTGACGGTGGCGCTGGAGGCGGTCTATCCTACTGACAATGACATTTATGGCTCAATTGGGTTGGAGATCCATCCCAATATCCCTATTGCCTTGCGGGTTGGCTACTCCACTTTTGGTCAGAACTACAAGACCGGTGGCAGCAAAGACAACACCGCCGGATTCTCCTTTGGCGCCGGATTCAAACTGGCCAAAATCGCTGTCGACTACGCCTTTCTGCCTTATGCCGATCTCGGCTCGCTTCACCGTGTTGGCTTTGCCTATATGTGGTAGAAGATGAAGCGTCCCTTGTGCTTCACGCTACTGTTGTTGTCTTGCTGCTTGCTTGGGCTCACTTGCGGCAAATCGGTGCCGTCGCCGCGCGAGCGCGTCCTGGACTTTGTCCGCTTGATCCAGGCCGACTCCCTGCCTAACATTCTGCCTTTTATTGACACTGACTCGGTTGCCACCTATGAATACGCCGGCGCCAAATATGACTCTCTCTCCCTACAAGACAAGAAAAACCGTCTGATTGATGGTTTCCTCAGGGATGGCGAGTACCGCAAGATCTGGAGCCGTTCGCAGATTGTCGTCAACGAGGAGAGCTTCCTGAACGACACCACTGCCACCGTCGAGATCTCGTTCATCGATCGTGCCACGCGTATTCAATACTATAGCCAGATGGGACTCAAGAAGCGCATCTCCAACTGGGTAATCTGTAGCTTCAAAGTCAACTGATCGAAGCCCGATTTTTGCGCCGCCAGTGCGCTGCGTAGTCGCACTTGGCTCCATGTTGCCTCTGTCCTCCCTCGGAAGCACGACATTTTTCCAAAACCGCATTAGATGAGTCATCAATTCATACGTTATTAATAGGGGGCAGTTCCGGTCTGAGTGTCACATTCTAGCCGTTTTTGCAAGCGCATGCACAACGTAGCTTTGTCACGATTCAAATATTGCGTAAGGCAAAAAATTTCTTGCGCATTCCCGCCACATTTTGTATGGTGTGATCTGTTGTTTTTG
>JAPLUP010000117.1 GCA_026397575.1 Candidatus Zixiibacteriota bacterium | reverse complement strand
TCTCTTCGAGCTATATCAACCGTTTGATTACGGATCTGAAGCTGGAGCCAAAGGAGAAGATTATCAAGGCGGCGGCACGGATGCAAGATCAGTTTCGTCAATATGCACTGCAGGATATTGTGCGCAAACTACAGATAGATGAATTGCGGGATAACATAGACGTCGGTCTGATCGGCGATAATCAGGTCGTTATCACCTGCAGTTCTGATCAGCCGAAACTTGCGGTCGACATGGCAACCAAACTGGCGGAAATATACCGTGAGCGCAAGTTGTCCGAGGAAGTCGCGACATCCCGCGAAAGCCAGGCGTTTACCGATCAGCAGTTGGCTTTGGCGAAGAAGGAGTTTGAAGACGCAGAGAAGGCGTTGGCGGATTTCAAGACTACCTACATCTCCGCCAATCTTCAGGCCGGTATTAGTTCACAAACCAACGTGTCGGCCATTCAGTCCGAGTTGGACGCAACCAATCTGGAGGTTAGAGAAGCGATCGACCGGAAGAACTTCCTGGCGAAGCGACTGGCTGAGGTCGGAATCGATACGATGAGTGCGCTGCAATCGGCGAGCGAACTCGCCGATGATGTCGATGATGCGCTCTCTTCGACGAAGGAAATCAGTCATTTGATGATGAGATACCTTTGGAGGGATGCCAAGATCCAAATGCTGTTGACGAAAGTATCCGACGCGTTTAATTCGATGCAGAGCCGTTCGACGGCGCTGGCGAAGCAACTCTATCCCGATCGTTCGGCGTCGCTCCAAGCAGACCTCGGTGAATTGATCTACCGACGCTACCAGATCGGCTTTCTGGCCGGCAAGGACCAGATACTGCGATCGTCCGTGCAACAGATCCGCGGCGTAGTCACTGGCACACCGTATTATGACCAAATGGTAGAGAGTCTGCAGAAAAAGGTCGATGCCAAACGTTCAATTTACGACAAATGGCAGACGCAATCGACCGGCGTAAGTATACAACAAGCGACGACGACGGCTGAAGCCGAGACCAAGTACCGCATTCTCGAACCGGCAACCATTCCGCTGGAACCGTCATCGCCAAACCGTCTCAAAATCACTTTGATGGGTCTGGGTCTGGGAATTCTGCTGGGCGTCTGCGCATTGATCCTTGCCGAAGTGGTGGATCACTCGATCAAGAGTATAGAAGATATCGAAGAACTGTTGGGACTGGAAGTGGTTGGAACCATTCCCCGAATCGAAGATGAAACCACGGTGAAAAAGACCGCCGGTGTCCGAGGGTAGTACGATGGAGAACTTTCGCTTGAATTCGCGTGTTGCTTCCGCCGAGCGGGAGTACTTAATACAGACCTTTAACGATCCGACGCAGCGACGCGTGCGTTCTTCGATCTTTTCCGAAGGTCTGCTCCTCGACACGGTTGAGGAGGAGTTCGGCGCCGGTCTGCCGGAGCCGGAGCAGCTGGAACTGGTCAAGAATACTCACAAGGAACGCAAAGAAGAAATCGAGCATCTGTTGCAGAAGTTCGGAGACGCGATGCAATCGAGTGATGCCGATCAGATCAACAGTCTTGGTCAGGCGATGCTCTACAAGCGGATGTACCCGGAAGCCGAGATGCTATTCAAACGTTTGGTGAGTCAGCATCCGGATGCGCACGAATCACTTAATCATCTTGGTCTGGTTTTCATGGCGCAGGGAAAGCCGCAGGAGGCGGTCGAGCCGTT
>JAPLUP010000202.1 GCA_026397575.1 Candidatus Zixiibacteriota bacterium | reverse complement strand
GTACCTCTATGTCACATAAGGCGACGTCAAGTCCGTCAGTCGAAGTCCCCGACATCAGGCCGATCGTACGGCGAGTGGATTTATCTATTAGAGCACTGAGCCGGGTCAGGTCTTTCTCCTTGTGCCTTCAGTCGTTCCAGTTTGAAACGCTGGATGCGATCGCTACTCTCTTCGAGCCACTGCGCCAGCGCAGGATCGGCCGCCGCCGCCTGCGTTATTGCCTCAGTCACAGGGATGATATTATCGGAAAGATTGCCGTAAATCAAGAGATCACTTCCCGCGAGAATTGCTTTGATGCCGGCCTCTGCAGCCGAAATACCTTCCAGTGCCCCCGCCATCAGCAGATCGTCCGTGATTACCAGCCCAGCAAAGCCAAGGTATTCCCGCAGTTCCTGCCACACAAAAACGCTGCTAAAAGTGGCAATCGCGTTGGCGTCTATCTGCGGCGCCAGCAGGTGCGTCACCATGATCATGTCAACCTGCGCGTCGATAGCAGCCCGAAAGGGAATGTAATCGCGCTGTCTAAAATCGGCGAGCGATTGGTCTGATCTCGAGACCACATTGTGGGGATCGCCGTAGGCCGACGCCAGACCGGGAAAATGCTTGGCACAGGAAAGCACGCCTTGCTCGCGCTGGCATTTGATCTGCAGCCTGACCATATCCGCCATCTCTTCCGGATCGCTTGAATAACTGCGTGAATGAATGACATGGGCAGGATCATCAGGCGCAAGATCACAGACCGGAATCAGGTTTAGATTAACACCCGCTGCGTGCAGATGCTCGGCAGTTCGCGCCGTGGCGGTCAGCAGACCCTCAGCATCGCGTCGCAGCCCGTAGTAGCGCGGTGATGGATAGGCCGGGAAGTCACCTGCAAAACGCACAACCCTTCCCCCTTCCTGATCGACAGCGAGCAGCACAGGGACTTCAGACAGTGAGTGAATCTGTGCGGTCAGTTCGGAGAGGTGCGTGCCGTTGGAATAGTTGTTGGCGAACAGGATGACGCCGCCGAGCGAGTTAGCTTGCAGTAGTGTCCGGAAATCATCGGGAAGTGCTCCTCCGTCGAACCCGCACACAAGCATTGAACCAAGACAGCGTCGCAGATCACTCATCAAACCGTCGCGACCGAGTTCTTTCCCTGCCCCTTCGCGAGGTACATCGCCCGATCGACCAGTTGTACGATCTCTTCTTCAGTGCGGCCGTTATCGGGGAACGTGGTGATGCCAATAGAGACAGTGGCATGCAGGAGTGGATACTTCACGCCGTCGCCAAAACGGGAATTGTCGACTTCAGACCGGATACGTTCGGCGATCAAGTGCGCGTCCTCATGCAACGTCTGGGGCAATATCACGATAAACTCCTCGCCGCCGTAACGGGCGAGAACATCGGTATCGCGGATGCTGACTTTGATAACTCCGACAATACCCTTAAGCAACACATTACCGGCTTCGTGACCATAGGTATCATTACAACGCTTGAACCAATCGATGTCAACCATCAAAAGCGACAGTGGCTGCCGGTAGCGAGCGGCACGCTTCTTTTCGTCCGCCAATTTCTCGTTGAAATAACGATAGTTGTAGACGCCTGTCAGTTCGTCGATGATCACCATTTTCTCAAGTTCGCGATTCAGGCGACTGTTTTCGTAGGCCATTGCCGCCGAAGCGGCCAGAATCGAAAACACTTTCTGATCCATCTCGTTGAAACGATTCACTCTGTTTGACTCGGCCTGCAACAATCCCAGCACCTTGCTGTGAGATATCATCGGTACAATCAGCGCGCTCTTGGCGGACTCTGACATGGGAAGATAGCCGTGTTTGTCGTCAAGATCAATGAGTCTCTGCGCGACTCCGGTATCGATAACCGTGGCGGCGATACCTTCCAACCGCACTCGTTCCCTCAGCTTGTCGGTGCGGCGCCTGCTGTCCTGAAGACGGGCGCGCTCTTGCAGCTCTCCACCGGCGCCGGCAAGAAACTGGATCGAACACATCTCGAAACCGAGGATATTATCAGCGATGTCGAGAACATTGTCGGTGATTTCCTTCTCGTCATGGATTTCGCCCAATACTCGCGCCGTCTCATAGATCGTCTCTACCCGCGTCTGAGACCGTTCTAACTCGGTGGTACTTTCGTTAAGCGTGTCCAACAGCTTTAGCAGTTTCCCCTCGGATAGTCTCATGTGGCGGGAGACGTAGCCGACGGCGTATGCGAAGAACCAGGCAAATCCGACGCGTATTGCCAACTCGATCAGACTGATCTTGGTCAACAACTCCGGATTGCTTACGATGTACACGGTCGTGATGGCGAACGAGAGTCCGACACAGGTATTTAGGCTAAAGTAGTAAGCGGAAAACATGATCGCGACGTAATACAGCAAATAGAAACCGGAAAAGGCACCGCCCGTATATTTGATCAAATAGGTGACGAAAATGATGTCGAAGATCAGTGAGTAGGCAAAGACATCGCTAATGAACTTGGGGCGTTTCCGCCAAATAAAGTAGAAGACTAGTAGATGGGCGCCAAAAATCACCATGCCAAAGGCGAGCGCGCGGTGCGCACTGTCGGTCTGGACCGTTGTAAGCATCCAGACCAGCACCGCGGCGGCGGTGATAGCCCGCGAGGCGACGTATATGCTCTCCAGTCGCGGAAAAAGTGACCTGATTGATCCTGCTATAGCTCGCATTTCACCCGGCTCGAAGGATACCTTTCTAGTATTATCGGTATCCGACCCTAATCCTTAATTCGTTAGTTGCCTTAAGCTTAAAAGAAGATCGCCGGATTGCCGACGAACTGAACGTGATCGGGACGTTGAAGTTGCTGGTGACCAAACAAATCGAGACCCGGAAGGGGGTTCCGGGTCTCTCAGGCAGAAAGCGCATTAGGTGTGTAAAGACACCTAGGGGGGAGGTAAAAATCTTGTTTCGATCATGCATGCAACAGCTTGAAAACCGACTCACTAGAAAGACTCCCTAATGACGTCGCAGCCATGTTGGCCTGGAGCTGCATCTGGAGCTTGAGATAAACGGCCTGGTTCTCCGCATAATCGGTGTCACGAATTTGGCTCTCGGCAGCCGCCATGTTCTGCGAGGCCACTTCCAGCGAGCTAACAGTCGACCGATAGTCCCTTTTAGATTGCGCCCCGACGGCTTCCGCAGCGAGGTTCAAAGACGCTATCTCGCTATTGATTTTTCCGACCGTTGCCTCGGCTTCCTCAGGATAGGCCACGGTGAATTCGGGCAACGGCGCTAGCCGGGAGGTCGGCCCGGATGAGCTACCGAACAGATTTTGACCAGCGTATTCGGCACTTGAAAGTTGCTGATTGTAGGTCGCGACCAGATCATTGATCTGCGTCTGACATGCTTTTCCCGTCTCGGGTGTTGCCACATCCGCGTCGGCGGCAGCTAAGGCAACCTCTCTGATTCCCGTCAATTTGTCCCGTAGTTCCGAGATTGCTGAACTGACGGCGTTGGCCTTGTTGAGATTGCACTCTAGGTTCTTAATGTGCTGAGTTAGCGAACCAATTTGCGAGCGCATCTGTTCGGAGATTTCCAACGCAGCCGGTTCATCGGAAGCTTGGTCTATCTCCAGTCCTGAGGCGAGGTGTTGGGCTGTGCGTGAGATGCTTCTCTGAATGAGAGAGATGTTGCGCACTGTGTTCATCCCCGCATAGTTGCTGCTTATCATAATGCTCACACTTTCTCCTTCACTCGCGCTGCCGACTGATTCTTTCCGCAACAACCTTGCCACGAATGAGACAATCGCCGTTTGCGCGCATATCCGACTATCAATCAGGCTATTGGCAGTCGGACACAATGCGAGCATTGGCGAGAGTCCACAGAGATGCTTGTCGCCCATACCGTTTGTCGGCAGGATTCACGACAGACCGACAGGACCAGGCAGTGGGACTGTCCCCACACTTGCGGGAATGAAACAATCTTTCGGGAAAGCTGGATCAGGCCACCCCCGTCTAAGTCGTTGGCAGACAGCATGGACTTTGCGCCATTGTTTCGGCATGAAAATTGAGAGACTCTTCTGGGGCAGAGGAGCGCAGGTTCCGGCCCAAGTAGCAACTAAGGGAGTTCGGCCATGACGTTAAGAGCGAATATCACGACGACCTATCAGGAGGCGAACGCTAACCCGCCACGTGCAATCAAGAACGTGCAGAAGAAAGCGGCGGATCAGGGGGTTCACGAATCCGAAGGTAACCGCGACCCCATGAAACCGGCATTGAAGACGACGAACCGGGGGGTTGTTTCGCTAACGGAACAGAGGAGAAATCAACCGGCGGTACGCAATAGTGGTCAGAATTCCGCAACCCTGGATGTATTCAAGCGCAGTTCACCAAAGGACAAGTTAATAGTGGCTCAAGGCGCTGGATCCGACAAACCAGCTTCGGACTCGTCCCCTGATACCAACGAAGGTGAAGTAGCGCTCAAGCCGGCTTTGGCAGGATATGGGCCTGATCCGGGGAAGCCCATCACTAAGAGAACCGTTGAGGAATTGCCAACCAGCCAGAAGCGTTCTGCAACGGTTGCAGACCGCAGCCAGGATATGCAGTCCGGAAATATGGTCAAAAAGGTAGCGCCTTTTGAGCTAACGAAAACCGACGAAAGCCAAATGGTTTCGAGCGACGACAAGCCCAAAGCACCGGAGTCGCTGAGTCAATCATTGCCTATAGCAACGCCACCGAAGATTCGTCTGGCAGGGCCGTCCGCCAAAGTGGCATCCGACAACGCCGTGGCAAGTTTTTCCAACGTTGATAGCGCACCCGCGACCGTTTCGACGGAGAAATCGGATCAGTCACCGAGTGGTGTGGTGTCTGGATTGGTTTCCAACTCTACAGATGAAGACGCCATGCAGCGCGAACTGACGGCGGCGTTTCAATTCGGGCAATCTCAAGAAGACAATTCGCAGACTGACTCAGCTACCGGCAGTGACGTCGCCAAGCACCTGCAGTCAGAAGGAGTTTTCGGAATCTCCGCAAGCGGTCGCAATCTCGGCACAGTTGACTTCATCCGGCAGAAGCAGTTCGAATACACGATGGATCAGAAGCCGTTCACGACCGATGACCTTCTGCTCGAAGCCGAAAAAGCAATTCACGGAACGCTCGACTCGGATCAGAGTTCGGCCGTCAGCAAGTCATTGTTACAGGCGGCGGAATCAATCAATGCTTATCGCAACCAGTCCGTAAGATCTTCCGAGCATGCCGAAATGGCTGCAAAGTCGGTACGGGTGGCGGCATCAACCAGCAAAGAAGAGGCTTAAGAAATCGTGATGACGGCCGCGCCGGTGAAACGTCCGGCGCGCAAGTCATCGAGAGCTTCGTTGGCGCGCTCCAAAACGTAGGCGTGCACTTGCGTCTTGACCGGTATCTGCGGCGCCAGTGCCAGAAATTCTTCACCATCGCGGCGAGTCAGATTGGCTACTGATCTGATAGCGCGCTCCCCCCAGAGCATCGAATAGGGAAACGACGGAATATCGCTCATGTGAATTCCAGCGCACACCACAACTCCACCTTTGCCAACTGCGCTCAACGCCGTGGTTACCAAATGGCCTGCTGGCGCGAAAATAATAGCGGCATCTAACGGGACAGGCGGAGATTGAAGAGAATCGCCGGCCCAAACCGCGCCGAGTTCCTTGGCAAATGCCTGACTGGCTGTGAAGCCCGGTCTGCTAAAAGCGTAGATTTCCCGCTTCTGATAACGTGCTACCTGAAGAAGAATATGCGCTGACGCGCCAAAGCCGTAGAAACCGATCCGACGGGCATCACCGGTCATACCGAGGGCGCGATAGCCAATCAGTCCGGCGCAGAGCAGCGGAGCAGCCTGAAGGTCCGGATAGCCGAGCGGGATCGGAAAACAAAAGCGCTCGTCGGCAACAGTATAGTCGGCAAAGCCACCGTTGATCTGATAGCCGGTATAGCGAGCATCATCGCAGAGGTTTTCCCTGCCCGTGTTACAATATTCGCACTTGCCGCAACTCCAGCCGAGCCACGGTACGCCGATTTTGTCACCAACCTTAAACCGCCCGGTACTTTGTGAAGCATCCGCGACCGAGCCGACAATCTGATGTCCCAGGACGATCGGCAGGTTTGGCTCTTTGAGATCACCGTCGATGACATGCAGATCGGTGCGGCAGACGCCGCAGGCATGGACGCGAATCAACAATTGTCCTACAGCGGGCGTCGGCGTGGGCAGTTCGACCAATTCCAGCGGGTGACGCTGCCGTCTGAGAATCATGGCGCGCATTGATCCAATCCTCTGTTTGATGGGAGTGTTGAAAAAGTGGCGCGCGGTCATTGCAGGCCTCGCGCCGGAACTTCCTCCCTATGCTCCGGCCGCCGACAGACGAACGAGATGTGCTACTTTGAATGGCGCTTACAGTATTTCGCCGGAGGTACTACCAAACATTTGCAGACCTTGCCGTCGGCGCTCTTGCCGGCGCACGGAACCTTCTTGATTGCTTTTGCTTGAGCTTTTGCCATGCTGTGACTCCTTGTTTTGATTTTCCAAGACAGATCAAAAAAGGGTCTCTCACGCAATTATGTCAACAAAAAGATGCCCGATCAGAAACCGCCTGAGGTGTGATGGCTAAGGCGACACGACTTTGGGGGTGATAAACACCGTCAGGTCGGTCTTCTCCTTGTGCGTAGTGTGATGCTGGAACACTCTGCCAATATAGGGAATGCTGCCCAGTCCCGGAAGTCTTTTCACTGTCTTGACTTCGCTCTCCCGCAAGAGTCCGCCCATGACCAGAGTCTCCCCATCCTTGACCCTGACGTTCGTATTCATCGATCGTTTGGCCGTAATCGGTCGCTGGTTGTCAGTAGGACCGGTATACCCGGTGATTTCTTCAATCGTTGGGTTGACGGCGAGTGTGATGAAACCGGAATCATTAACGCGACCCGTGACTCTGAGCGTGATGCCAACATCTAGATCTTGGAACGAAACAATGTCCTGAATAACCGCGCCTTCAGAGAATCGGTTAAGTGTCTGAACCGGAATCGTGGTAGTGATCGCAATTTCCGCAGGTTTGTTGGATATGGTTGTCAGGTTGGGATCGGAAAGCAGCTTGGAATTGCCTGATTTCAACAGGACGTCGAGCGCCGTCTGAACGGTTGTTGCCGAGAAGGTTCCCCAAACCCACTTGCCGCCGTCGAGTGCATGTGTCGCAAGTGTGGCGCCTTTGCCGCTTCCATCCGCAACGTTGCCGAAGAGCATACTATACGATTCCGGCCAGTTGACGCCGAGTTTGTCGTCGACAGTCAGATTGGTCTCGACCAATTTGACTTCGATATTGATTTGCGGCTCCGGTTTGTCGAGTTCCTGAATTACTCGCATAGCCTGATCGACCACCGATTTGCGATCGGAAATCACCAGCATCGTCGGCGAGCTCTTCTTGTCCGCCGGCGTGTCGGCATCAGCCAACACTTCGATCTTGCCGCCGGTTGATAGGAGATGTGTAGTGGCCTGTGATGCCTGTTGTCCGGAGACATACCGCAGCCGGACGACGACAGTGATACGTTCATCTTCGGCCAGATAATCCGACGGCTTTACTACCATGACATCTTGTTTGATGTACCAGGAGCATTTGTTCGGCAGCAAAATGGCATCCAGTGCTTCCGCCAGAGGGACATCATTTAGAATCATCGACACCTCACCCTGAATTTCTCCGGCAACGGTCACATTGAATCCATTCTGCTTGGCCAACAGCCGGACAACGTCGGCAACGGGGCTCTTGTCGAGTGTCAGCGAGATCTTGTTGTTGAGGAATCCCAGATCGCTTTTTTCGCCACCAAGAAGTGACGCCGCGGTCAGGAGGGAGACGGCAACGACCAGCGCGGCCGTGCACTTTGTTCTACGCGTTAGCTTGTCCATGATTCTATTCACCACCAATCGTCAAAGTAATCTTCCGGCCATTGGATTCGAGCACTACACCGGCATTTGAAATTGTTTTCACGCGCCATCCCTGTATCATATCTCCCTGACCGACCATCTTGCCGTTTATCACCGCCATCGCTTTTGTTCCGCCTATTGATACTGCCTTCACGCGGAACGAAGGAATCACTTCGCTTGGCATGCTTGTCGCGCGCTCGCCGCCACGGGCAAATGGATCTCTGCCCCATTGATCGGGAAGTGTCAGTCTCGGTCTTGTTGATAGCTCCGGTGTAGCCGTAGCGACAACAGGCGCGCTTTCCGAGGTCTGCGGTGACTTGGACTCAATCGGCTTCCTCTGATGCGGGAAGTTGAAGATGGCCCAGGTCACGGCGATTGCGAAAATCGAATATATGATTTGCTTGCGGCGCTTCTCAGTCATGTGTCACCTCCTGATCACGCAGGTACACGGCAAAATCAATGGTGCAAAGGACTTCCGGATTTGTCGCTTCGTTGTATGCGATGTTGATAGAATACAGATTTACAAAATAGGGTTGCTGCTCAAGGTATTCGAGCGCTTTGCCCAAGCTGAGGAAACGCCCTTGACAGCGCGCCTCGAATCACCACTTCGTGAGCATGGCGCCACCAAAGTGAATTCGGTTTTCTTTCAGCAGTTCATTGAGATTGGGCGCAATCTCAGCGTGGCTAACACCAAA
>JAPLUP010000641.1 GCA_026397575.1 Candidatus Zixiibacteriota bacterium | reverse complement strand
GACGGATAGAGGCCGGCCAGGCGGGCCAGGTCAACAGAGGCCTCGGTTTGGCCGGCCAGAACGAGCACACCACCCTCCCGGTATCGCAGGGGAAACGTGTGGCCCGGGCGGATGAAGTCGTCTGGCGTCGCCGCCGGGTCGACCAGCGCCTGGATGGTCGCCGCCCGATCGAACGCGGAGATGCCGGTGGTCGTACCGTGCACGGCATCAACGCTGACAGTGAAGCGGGTTCCGAGTTTGGCGGTGTTGTGATGAGTCATCGGCATCAGGTGTAACCGCTCCAGCGTTGGTCTTGTCAAGAGCAGACACACTAGGCCGCGACCGTGCGTCGCCATAAAGTTGATCGCCTCGGGCGTGACCTTCTCCGCGGCGCAAATGAAGTCCCCCTCGTTTTCGCGATCTTCATCATCGCAGACGATAATTATCTTGCCTGCTTTGATGTCGGCGATCGCGTCCGAGACGTCATCGAATACTCGATCTCGTCTTCGTTTTAGAGTGAGGTCGCTCATCTTTCTTCCACCTCGCATTTATTGTTAGTATCCATATTCTCTCAGTTTGTCAAGAGTGATTCTGTCGGATGTCTGTAAACCGGTCATCTTGGCGATGTACTTGGCGAGCAAGTCGAATTCGAGATTGACGCGCATCCCCGCTTTCAGCAGACCTAGTGTGGTTGACTCCCAAGTGTGCGGAATTATGCTGGCGACGAACTGCGTCGGTTTGACATCATGGACCGTCAGACTAACTCCGTCAGTCGCGATGGATCCTTTCTCGACGACGTAGCGCCCGTACTCCTGCGGGAAGTCGAAACGAATCTCCCAACTTCCGGCGCGTTGCAGCACGGCGGAACAGCGACCTATGGTGTCAACATGCCCCTGCACGAAGTGACCGCCAAGTCGACCGGTCGGTTGCAGCGCGAGTTCGAGATTGATCTGGTCACCACCTGCCAGATCGCCGAGCGTCGCGCGCTGCAACGTCTCGGGGACGGCGGTGACGATAAACTGATGTTCCTTCGGATCAACGGCGTTCGCCGTGAGGCAGACGCCGGAGACGGCAACTGAATCACCGATCTTGATGTCGTGGGCGAGCTTGTCCGAGAAAACAGTGAATTCGGTGTTGTCGCCTTTGCGCTGAAGCCGCCTGATTATGCCGATGTCCTGAATGATTCCCGTAAACATATTTACCTCGGATACGCCTCAATCCAGAGATCGCCGCCAACGGCATAAGTCCGGTCTATGCGAAGAGCGAGCGCTTCGTCAATCGGTCGGCTCTCATCGGAAAACCAGGCCTTGCCATTGCCAAGCAGTTTTGGCGCAGTGACGATCAGATATTTGTCTATGAGATTCCGGCGGATAAATGCTGAAAACACTTCAGCGCCCCCCTCAACAAGCAAATTCATGATTTGACGCTTGCCTGCAAAGCGCAGCAACTCGACGAGGTCAACATTGCCGTGGTCATCCACAGGCAGGCGCCAGACGTCGAAGCCGGATGGCTCGTCCCCGACAGGTTCGTTCTGCGCGGACGACGGGCCGGTGACTAGTATCGTTTTGCCGTAGACGTTGTCGGTCAGCAGCCGCAGATTATTGCTGATGTGGTTCCGTTTACTGAGCACCAGTCGCATGGGATCCTTGTCGCCAGCACCATGGGATGTCAATTGGGGATTGTCGAGCCGCGCCGTGTTGCCACCGATCAGAACGGCATCCGACTGCGAGCGCAACTGATGCACGCGATGACGTGATTTCTCGGAAGTAATCCATTTCGAGTTGCCATTGATGTCAGCGATCTTGCCGTCAAGGGTCTGCGCGACTTTGAGCGTTACAAAAGGCAAACCGGTAATTATATATTTGATATATGCCTGATTAAGTTGGGAAGCTTCTCGCTCACGAGTGCCGACGGTGACTTCGATGCCCGCATTTCTGAGAATGCGAATGCCGTTGCCGCCGACTCTGAAATTGGGATCGACCATAGCGCAGTGGATTTTGCTGATTCCCGCCGCGATGATAGCGTCGGTGCATGGTGGTGTCTTACCATGATGGCAGCAGGGTTCGAGCGAGACAAACATCTCAGCACCGGCAGCGGATTCGCGAGTATTTTTGAGTGCGTCGACTTCGGCGTGATCGCCGCCGTAGAAATGATGATAGCCCTCACCGATGATCTGTCCATTCTTGACGATCACCGCGCCGACCAGCGGGTTGGTTCCCGTTTGTCCTCTGGCAGTCTCCGCCAGTTCAATCGCCCGAAGCATGTAGTCACTCACGACCATAAAAAAGCCCAAAGTCTCCTTCGGGGCGATCGTCACGGGACTTACCTTCCCGCCTAAACCGGCGGTGAGACCGCGTATGCGTGTTGCATAACCAAATAAGCATGCCACGCTGCAAAAACGCGGTCTTCGTCTTCTTCCATCCGGACTGTACCGTCGGCATCGGAGTCTCACCGATTCTGTCCACTAATGGGACTCGCGGGCTGTCACCGCCGATCGAGGAATTTCGCCTCGCCCCGAAGACCAGTAAAAAATCTATCAGATATACGGCAGAAGTCAAGCGAAATTGGGGCTGATCTGCGGCAATTTGGCGGTCTGAGAGTCATCGTCGTACGGGTATGGCCTGCGAGGGAGGCATCCTTTCAAACAAGTCGGCAGCTCATCCAAGACCGTGGCGGCAAGATATAACTTGTTAAAGCGACCGCAGTTGCCTAACTTTGACGGGTGTCTTAGTTTAGCTTGGGAGGACAGAAAGTGGGTCAGCGGATGGATGATGAAGTCAAGAAAATTGTAATCGTTTCGGATGGCACCGGTAAGACGGCGCGCCGCCTAATGGATGCGGTTCTGGCGCAGTATTCCGACCACGTATTGTTCTCGGTAGTCGATACGTTTCAACAAGTGCGGACCAAAGAGCGAGTCGACAGCATCCTGAAACGAATTGACGATCGCTATCTGGTGATCTTTTCGATTATTTCCGACGACCTGCGCAACTACTTTCATGGTCTTCTTGAAGATCGCGACATTCTGCATCTCAA
Source organism: Candidatus Zixiibacteriota bacterium (assembly GCA_026397575.1). Taxonomy (GTDB): domain Bacteria; phylum Zixibacteria; class MSB-5A5; order CAIYYT01; family CAIYYT01; genus CAIYYT01. The sequence goes on along the minus strand of JAPLUP010000641.1, from coordinate 7,536 downwards.
CGTTCTTGAACCGATGCTGGAAACGATGTCGAAATTCCTCGGTGTGAATCCAGAATACAAGCCGGGTTTGCTACAGATTATTGATGACCGCTATTACCGCAGAATTGACGCAATTGGTTACACCGTCGAACACGACGACGGCCGCGGCTATCGTACCGAGGAAGCGGAGTTAGTGCTGGTCGGGCTGTCGCGAAGCTGCAAGACGCCGATCAGCATGTACATCGCCTGCAATTTCGGCATGAAGGTGGTCAACATTCCGATCGTGCCGAACGAACGGATGAAAGAGCAGCTTCTGCGGAGACTGTCGGTGGTGGACAGCAAAATCATTTTCGGTATGTTGATGCAGCCCGATGAACTTGCGAGGGCACGTGAAGAGCGGGCGCAACTGCTGTTTCCCGACGATCACGGCAAAGGTGAGTTGCATGAGTATCATGATGTGAGAGAGATTCGCAACGAGCTGCGGTTCGTTCGTAAGCTGTATACAGACGAGAATTGGAAGAGCATCGACGTCACGAAGCGCGCCATTGAAGAAATCGCCGAGGAAATTCTCCGCGAGCTTAAGCTGACGGATTTCAAGTTTGGGGATATGCCCTGATTCAGTGAGAACTTGAACAGACAGTGGGAGGTCCGCATGAAGGTTTTTTTCAGAGCACTTTGTCTGGTGATGATAATCATGGTAGTCGCCGGTGTCACGGTAAGCTGTCAAACAGAGAAGATGGAGAAGGTAGCAGCAGGAAAGGGGAAAGAGAAAATGTCGTTCGCGATTACGAGTACGGCCTTCAAGCACGAAGGGTCGATTCCAAAGCAGTACACTTGCGATGGCGCCGATATTTCACCTCAGTTGACATGGTCGAACGTTCCGGAGAGTACGAAGAGCTTTGCATTGATCTGCGATGATCCCGACGCGCCGGTTGGTGACTGGGTGCACTGGGTGATGTTCAACGTTCCGAGCGAGACGCGTGAACTCAAAGAAAAGATCGCCAATGATGCCGTGTTGCCGAACGGTGCTCGACACGGCACCAATGATTTCAGAAAATACGGTTATGGCGGCCCCTGCCCTCCGGGTGGAACGCACAGGTATTTCTTCAAACTTTACGCCCTTGATTCGATGCTAACTCTAACCGGCAAAGTGACCAAGAAGGATTTGCTTGAGGGAATGAAGGGGCATATTCTGGGTCAGACTGAACTGATGGGCAAGTACAGCAGGAAGTGAGGTCGAATATGATTCGAGGTTTTGCTCGTCTGACATTCAACTCTGTCTTGATGGCAGTATTTGTGGGAGTATCAGCCATGTCATCATCAGCCAACGGACAGGACAAGACAACTCAGGCAGCGACTATTAAGCTGCCACCGCCACGACTAACCGGCAGCATATCAGTTGAAGAAGCAATTTCGAAACGTCGGTCGGTACGACAATTCAAGGATTCATCACTGTCGCTGTCTGAGCTGTCGCAATTGCTCTGGGCAGCTCAAGGCATTACCGACACCGCGCGCGGGTTGCGCACGGCGCCATCCGCAGGTGCGCTCTATCCGCTGGAGGTTTACGCCGTGGTGGGCAATGTTACCGGGATTGCGCCGGGCATATACAAGTATAAATGCAGAACTCACGAACTGGAGACCATCTCGCTCGGAGATGCGCGTAAGGAACTGGCTGCGGCGGCACTCGGACAGGAAGCGATTACACAGGCGGCAGTTGATATCGTATGGACTGCGGTCTACGAGCGTTGCGCCAAAAAGTACCAAGAGCGGGCGGAGCTTTATGTTCCGATAGAGGTCGGTCATTCGGCGGAGAATGTTTTCCTTCAGGCGACGGCGTTGAATCTGGGCGCGGTGGTCATGGGCGCGTTCTACGAGGACAAGGTGCAGACAGTGCTGAAGTCCCCCAAGGACGAGCGCGCGCTGTATATTGTGCCCATCGGCAAGAAATAGTGGCGGCGCACGGCGTGCGCCTGAATGATCCATCACGATCTGGGAAAGCTTATGAGAAGGCCGACGAGAAAGAACTCCTGACGGCAGACACAAGGCGACTGGTTGTTTGTTTCGTGTGCTAGCCACTCTGACGGAGAAAACGGCGGGCAATACGCTTCTGCAGCAGGTCCTGCTCTTCTTTCCAGAACTCCGTCGAAGTGTCGACGTATTTCAGAACGTCCTTTCCGGAGGTGATCTGGAAGTCAACGACCCTGATCAGATAACCCCAGTATAGATCCTTCTCCATCTCTTGAATCGGAGCAAAGGCCGAAGTGACTACCTTAAGAGCCAACTTCAATTCAGACACGCTGTCGATGAAATCCTGTCCGATGACACGATGAAAGGTCTTCGTTTCGGATTTCAGGTCGATTTCGATTTGCTGAATCCCCGGGCTCAGAAGCATCCTAAGCCAGTCTCTTGATTCTTGTTGTGAACTACGAGTCGAAAAGGGCAGATACTGGCCGGGTGGCCGATTGAACACTAGAACAAGATAGCGTCCGTTGTCGCGAACCTTTGTCCTTTGCTCTCGCACCAATAGGCAGAGTCTGCAGAGGTCGAGAACCAAGTAGGCGACATGTTCGGTCTTTGCCTCGCTTCCACGCTGTCGGCCGATACTAGCGAAGAATTTCGCCTCTTCAATTATCATTTGTTCTCCAACTCCCATTCAATAGGAGCCTTAGTCACGAAGGCAGTGCCGCTTTTCAAGTTTCTCAGTTCCACTAATCCAATCATGTGGCAGAAACAGAAGCAGGCCTATTTCCTGACGTATGCCTCTACTGCTCTGACCAGAGTCTTCATCGCCTGACGCAGATCGGCTTCTTTTAACACGTATGCGATACGGACTTCCTGCTTGCCCTTGTCGCTAGAGGCGTAGAAACCATCGCCGGGTGCGACCATAACCGTGGCGCCTTCGTGCGAAAAATCAGTCAACAACCATTGAGCGAATTTGTCGGCGTTGTCAATCGGCAGTTTGGGCATGATATAGAATGCGCCCGCCGGTTTCGTGAATACCGCGCCGGGGATATGCGCCAACTCCTCGCAGACAATGTCGCGGCGGTGCTGGTACTCGGAAATCATTGAATCGATGAATTTTTCGATGGTTTGATAACCCGCAATGGCGCCCATCTGTTCAATAGTCGGCGGACAGAGACGCGCCTGCCCGAATTTCAGAACGGCGTCCATAAGCTTCTTGTTCTTGCTGACCATACAGCCGATGCGCGCGCCGCAAGCGGAGAAGCGCTTGGAGATTGAATCAAGCATGATGGCTCGGTCGGCAGCTTCCGGGTAACTGAGAATGCTGGTATGATGGCCACCGTCGTAGGTAAACTCGCGATAGACTTCGTCCGCCATGATCCAGAGATTCTTCTCGATGGCGAGTTGCACGAGCATTTCAATGTCTTTGTGACTCAGGATAGCGCCGGTCGGGTTGTTCGGTGAGCAGTACATTATTGCCCGAGTTCTCGGCAGTTGGTGTAGAACGGTTCGGGGATCAAGACCTCATCGCCCGCATCGCCGATGGCCATCAGCGCAAACATGATCGCCTCGGAACCACCGGTCGTGACAATGACTTGATCGGGGGTGATTGTGATGCCGTGATGTGCGAAGTACTTCTTGATCTCCTCACGCAATGCCAGCAGTCCTTGCGATGGACCATAAGCCAGTACCTTCTCTTCGAAATTGTGGACGGCAGCCATGATTTCGGGAGGGGTGATAATATCCGGCTGTCCGATGTTGAGATGATAGACTTTGATACCGCGTTTCTTGGCGGCATCGGCAAGCGGTACCAGACGCCGAATTGGCGAGGCCTGCATTTCGTCGGCGCGCCCGGAAAGCGCGGTGTGCAAAGTCCGTGGGGTGGTGTTCGTAAACATAGATTGTCTTTAACCTCTGGGTTCTTTCCGGTAGCCCACAAGTACGCTGACAACAAACGGGGCTACGTAATCAGCGCTGGCATTCGCCGGTGCCGATGAGAATATGGTAACCGCGACGTACGAATAAGTCAACCGGTTTCTGGCCACCCCAAGTCGCAGTTGTTTTACTTGACTTCGAGTTGGAACGCGACCATTATGAATAGTTGACTGAGCATGACGGAAGGGAAATCGATGGACAAACCGGATGCCGCAGCTTATGCGGGGATTTTCAAGGCATTGGCCGATGAAACGCGGGTCAAGATCATGCAGATGCTTAACACCCGTCCGCGCGCGGTGAACGAAATCGTTGATTTCTTCAGTGTGTCACAACCGACTATCTCCCGTCACCTGATGGTCTTACGTCAGGCCGGTCTGGTTATCGCCAAGCGCCGTGGCCAACAGGTGATTTATGCCATCAATGAAGAGACTCTCAAGGACAAGGCGCTCGGTTTTTTCGGTGGCTTTGAGTGTTGTGCGCCACTGATGGCGCGCAAGAAGTAGCTTCCGTACTCCCGCCAGTTTGAATCCACTATTTCTCGGTAATGATCGTATCGTCGTGCTCGTAGGGAGGGACACAGACGCAGAGGAAGACGAGATCGCCGTCACCACGGTTCCAGATTTTGTGGACTGTTCCGGGGGGCAAGGCGATGGCATCCCCTACCCTGACAGGCGCGGATTCACCGTTGACCCGAATCTCGCCTACGCCTGACAGGATGAAGTAGATTTCTTCGGAATCCTTGTGATAGTGTTCGTCAGTTGCACTACCGGACGACACGACGGCCTCAGCCAGCGACTGTCGTGCAATGATCGAATTGCGCGGCGCCATAATCTCTCTGATTTTCGAGCGATCCTTGGTGACGAACTGCGGAGAGTCGCTGATGTTGATGATGTTTGGGCTCATAAGCGAATATCCACCTTTCTCTGACATTGAGCGCAATGACCGTTGGCAATGCCAACGATGCACGTCTGATAACCAATGCGCGTAATCAGCAGACTGCCGCACTGCGGGCAGAGCGTGTCATTTTTGCCCGGCAAGTCGATGTTGCCGACGTAGACATAGTCAAGCCGTGCGCGGGCGATGTCGTAGGCGCTTTGAAGCCGCGCACTCGGAGTCATGGGGCGATCCATTTTGTGTTGCGGAAAATAGCGGGAGAAATGCAATGGGATCTTGCGGTCGAGTCGGGCTAGCCAGTCGACCAACGCGTGCAAGTCACTGTCGTTGTCATTCAGGCCGGTGATAACCAGGTTGGTAACTTCAACGAGAATGCCGGAGGAAGCAGCGATTTCGACCGTACGAAGTACATCGGTGAGTGATCCCTTGCAGACATCGCGATAAAACTGGGGTGTCAGCGATTTGATATCGACGTTCATGGCGTCGATTAACGGCGCCAATTCCCGGAATGGCTCTTCATTGATGTAGCCGTTGGTAACCAACACAGTTTTCAGCCCAAGTTCCCGTGAGATTGTGGCGGCATCGTAGATGTATTCATACCAGATAAGAGGCTCGGAGTAAGTATAGGCGATACCGATGGAGTCGGCATCCTGTGCGGCGCGGACGAGTTGCTCCGGTGATACCGTGCGGGTTGGCTGATGTTCCTGCGAAATCTGCCAGTTCTGGCAGTTCTCGCAGCGCAGATTGCAGCCGTTGGGACCGACAGAGAGAATCTGCGAACCGGGATAGAAATGATACAGCGGCTTTTTCTCGATCGGGTCGAGCGCCATCGAGACGACTTCGCCATAGTTGACGGCATAAAGCCTGCCATTGACATGCTGCCGTCCGAAGCAAATACCAATCTGCTGGTCGGCCAGCTTGCAGCCTACCGGGCAGAGCAGGCACTCTACTTTACCGGAATCGAGATGCCGCCAATAGCGGGCTTCATGCAGTTCATTCATGTTCAAGAATCCATTGCACGGCGCTCAGCAGATCGCGGGCGACATAATCGGGTTTGCGATCGGGGTTAAGCGCGTTCACTTCTAATACGCCATAACCGGTCATCACCATGATCGCTTTCGCGCCGATGTTGAGCGCGAGTTCCCGATCGAGAGCTCGATCGCCGATGACAAATGAACGCGCGAGGTTGATGTCGTGTCGCCGGAGCACGCGGTCAATCATGCCACGCTGCGGTTTGCGGCAATCACAGGGGCCTGAAAGCGAGGGATAGTGCGGGCAATACTCGATGCCGTCCAGCGCGACTCCTTCTCTCGCGAGCAATTCGGTCAGGCGTTGATTGACCTGTACAACGTCATCTTCGGTCATCAGGCCTCGCGCAACCCCGGATTGATTACTGATCACAAACAGCTTGAAGCCGTGTGTTCCCGCCAAGAACAATCCTTCGGCGGCGCCGGAGATCAATTGGACATCATCCGGGTTCGAAATGAATCCCCTTTCGATATTGATGGTGCCGTCACGGTCGAGAAATAGCGCGCGATGCTGCATGACGCAATGATAGCGCAGTCGGAGGGTGAAGTCAAGAAGTCGCGGGGAGTCAGCGGCTGACGAGTATCTTGAGTTTAGCTATGATGGTATCGACCTGCATTTTCGTGAAGCAGAAGCGTTCGCTGCGATGACAGCGGCGGTCACCGTGCAGGCTGCAGGGAGAGCAATACTCATCAACCGTGTAGAAGTCGGAGTGATCGCCCAGAGGCGCAAAACCGAGAATCGGATGGGTCGGCCCGAACAAGGCCACGACCGGCGTGCCGACCGCCGAGGCCAAGTGCGCGAGCCCGGAATCGTTGGAGACAACGAAATTCGCCGACCCGATTGCTGCGGCGGCGCGCCCGATGTTCTCTTCTGTAACGATGCCTGTGGGTGGTTCATCAAAGCGTTCGGACAAGCGCTTGAGATAATCGTGTTCAGCAGGGGAGCCGATCAGGATTGGAGCGATGCCGATGCAATTGCGTATCGAACGGTCAAGAGCAACCCAGAGAGATTCGGGCGTTCGCTTGGTTGCGTGCGCGGCTCCGGCGGCGATGATGTAGTAATTGCCTACCACTGCCGATTCTGTGCGCCAATTGCGCCACCATGTCTGCGCCCCTTCCGGCACTTGCAGTAACGGGCGCTCCGGTTTGCCGTCGATACCCAGTTCTTTCAATGCCGCGAAATATCGTTCCAAGGCATGCGACGGCTTGCCGGCGACAGCGTTCAGTTTGACTGAAGCGATACGCTTGAACCATTCCTTTTTTGTCCTGACCGCCTTCACACCGAGCGCACCGCGTATGCGCGCACTGCGGATACCGGCGTGCAGGTCGACAACCAAATCGAATTGTCGTTGGCGAAGTGTATCGAGCAGACTAGCGCTGTCGCGATCTTCCACCCAACCATACCTGTGGTCAAGGTGCGCGAACATATCGAGCAGCGGCAGAAATCTCGCCTTGGTCAGATAGGAGATTTCGGCATCCGGATAGGCCGTTTTGAGAGTGCGCACAATCGGCTCGGTGAGGACGATATCGCCGACCGAGCTGAAGCGAATCACCAGAATTCTGTTCGTCATCAGAAATAGAGTATAGTGAAGAGACCCGCCAGAAGACAATAGAATCCGAAGAGATAGAAGTGCCGACTGCTGACGATTTTCAACAGATAGTGGATGGCGGCTATGCCGACCACAAACGACACGCATGCGCCGAGCGCGAAGTGAATCAGAGCATCCGAAGAGAAGGC
>JAPLUP010000512.1 GCA_026397575.1 Candidatus Zixiibacteriota bacterium | reverse complement strand
TCATTGCTTAAGCCATGGAAGAGTTCGATCCCGTCGCTCTTCAAATCATGGGTGACCAGATAGCTGCGCCAGAGCGGCTTGCAGGAACGGGACATCAGAGTTCGTGGCGTGCGCACAAAGATGTTGGTCGACTGCCGCAAGAAGTCCAACCGCTGGTGATGCTCGTATGCGGGAGTGTAAAGGAAATATTGGTTGTCGGGATAGTACAGACTAAGCGAACGTAACAACGTCCGGCTGTAGTTGCCCAGCCCGGTCATGTTGAAGACCGCCCGTTTGCCGTCGTATCCGAGTTTCATACCAGCTTACGATAACCGTAGGCCGTCAAGAAGTCAACCGCACAGGTTTGCAGAAGCCGACAATCGCTGTTGCGTCGCGCTCGCGTACGCGCATAATTGATTGCATGGTACGTCAAGACGCACGCGATCGCAAGATTGCCGTCATTGGCACAATCAATCGCGACACGGTCAGGCGCGCCGACGGCAGTCGTCATGAGGGATACGGCGGTATCCTGTACAATCTTGCGGTGCTCTCGGCGCTGTCTCCCGCTGGAATCTCTGTTTGTCCCATTACGAAGGTTGGCAGAGACTGCTCGCAGCAAATATTGAACAGACTGGCGCAATTAGCACGGCTTGAATTGCAGGGAGTGAAAATTGTCGCAAAGACCAACAATCACTGTATTTTGCGCTACCGGGATGCTGCCGATAAGACCGAGGTTCTCAAAGGTTGGGTCGGTGGCGTAAGTCGCAGGCAGTTGCAGAGAGTTGTTGATGCCGAGTTGATCCTGATCAATTTCATCTCCGGCGCTGACATCAGCAGGAGGAATCTGCTCTGGCTTCGCGATCATTGTGACGGCGAGATCTATATGGATTTTCATTCTCGCACGCTGGGGCGACGGCGTGACGGCAGCCGCTTTTTGCGACGTCCCAGCGACTGGAAGGAGTATCTGGACTGTGCCGATTATGCGCAGATGAACGAATTGGAGTTTGAACTGCTGAGCGGTCATAAGGCCGACGAAAAATCCGGAACGGACTTTCTGAAACGGCAGCTTGGCCGGACACGCTGCCTAATAATCACACGCGGTTTTCAGGGCTGTTTCGTAGTGCAGCGAATAGGCCGGGCTGCCCGCTGTACGACCATCCCGGCGCCGCGCGTGGCCAAAGTCATAGACACCACCGGCTGCGGCGACATCTTCTCGGCGGGATTTATCGCTAATTACCTGAAGACCCGTGATGAGATTGCGGCTGCTCGCTACGCCACCAAGTTGGCAAGCTGGCGTGTCAGTTTCAATGACTTCTTCAATGTCGATCTGGCCGCATTTTCTAAGAGAGGGGGGTCTGCAACTTCCGGTGACATTTAACGTAACTCACAGAGGAACATTTAATCTGGCGGGATTATGCTGACAGCTTTTGATTGCAGACGCCTTGGTTCACTGATTATCGCTACCGTTCTTATTCTATCTACAGCAACAATATATGCAAAAGACCGCATCCTCCTGATCGACGGTTTCCACCAGGGGGAATTGTTCTGTCGCGCCTTCAAAGTGACGAAACCCACATCGATCGACATACACGCTGTTGGCGCTTTGTCGGCATTTAGCCGCGACCAGATGGCGGCGTACAGTTGGATCATCCGTTCCGGATCACTTCAACCGATTTGGGAAATGACGATTGACAACACCGAACGCTACAAACGTGACAAGCATCTGCGGGAGTATCAAAGCACGCAAGAGCTGGAGCCGGGGGATTATGAGGTCTATTTCTACGCCGGTTCGCCCTCGCTGATGTCCGGCTTTTCGATTGATCTGAGCGGTTTGGGGAAGGCATTAGAGAAGCTTAAGATCAATCTTAGCGACCTTAGCGACCAAAAAGATGAATTGGAAAAGCAGAAGGCCAAGCTCAAGGGACGAAAGGGCAAGATCGATCCTGTTGATCCCATAGATCCCATTGACCCTCCCGGCAGGATCGTCATCAACGGTGAGGAATACAACTTGGGAGATGGTTCAGACGTTCGGGACGACATCATTAATGAGTACTCACTTGAGATCACCGGCGAGACCAAAGACATCTCCCGCATCGAATGCGCCTACAGTTCCGACCGAGTTATTGCCGAAATCCTTCAACCGGACAATAATCTTTACGCTTCCAAAGGGTTCAGTCTGGCTCAGCCGATGCAGGTTGAGGTTACAGCCATTGGCGAAAACGCCGGAATGGCTGACGATTTCGCCGACTACGGCTGGATTGTCAATGCCGAGACGCGGAAACGCGTCTGGTCGATGGCGGAGGCCGTGTCTGATCCGGCTGGCGGCGCCGAAAAGAATGAGCTGGTGATCGATCGGTTGAATCTGCCCAAGGGGGACTACGTCGTGTACTACGTTACTGACGACTCTCACACTTACGACGATTGGAACGCTGTGCCCCCGTACAATCCACAGGCCTACGGCATCCGTGTTACTGTCCTTCGCAAGGACGATCTCAAGTATGTCAAGCCCTATCAGGACACCTATTCTCAGGCGGCTTTGATTGCCATTGTCCGGGCCGGTAATGATTTCTTTGAGACCATACCATTCCATGTCGCCAAGGATTGCGATGTCCGCGTTTATGCCATCGGTGAGTATGGCGAAGGGAGCGATGCTTTTGCTGACTATGGCTGGATCGAACGCGTGGGGGAGAACGATCTTTATTGGGAGATGACCGAACGCAACACGCAGCACGCCGGAGGGGCTTCGAAAAACCGCGCTTTTGATGACATGGTGCATCTGACTGCAGGGGATTACGTGCTTGGCTTTGTTACCGATGACTCACACGCTTACGGCGACTGGAACTCCGGCCCACCATACGATCAGAAAAACTATGGAATCAGCATTTATGCCACCAGCAAGGCCTTCGATCCGACAGTCATCAAGCAGCTACCGAAAGAGACGGCATCAGCCAATGTGCTGGCGAAAATAACCTATGTCGGTGATGACGCCGACGAGTCGCAAGTCTTCGTCCTCGACAAACCGATGCGCGTCCATGTGGTCTGTCTGGGTGAAGGCGTCGGCAGCGACATGGCTGACTACGGTTGGATTGAGAATGCTGCCGATGATGATATCGTGTGGGAAATGACCTACCGGAGG
>JAPLUP010000395.1 GCA_026397575.1 Candidatus Zixiibacteriota bacterium | reverse complement strand
ATTGTGAGGAATGCCTCGAAGGAATTGGTGAAACGTTTCTACGATTTCGCCTGTGATGATTTCCGCGCTTCGTCCAGTACCAAACGCATGGTGTGGCTGAACTCCGCACCGGTGGTTGGCTTGGACAAAATGGCGTGGATACCGATCATGCGGGCGTTCTCTCGCGAGATGCCTTCATCGAGACCGGTGCAAAGGATAATGGGCGTACTTGGGCTGATCTCGTGAATCGCTTGAGCAAGTTTGATACCTGTTATGCCGGGCATTGTCAGATCGGTGATCACCAGATCGAAGCCCTGCGGATTGGCGCGGAACATATTGAGCGCGGTCGCGCTGCTTTCTGTAGCAGTAACACAATAACCCCACTTGCCCAGTTGCAACCGCTGCAGATTGGTGATCATGGTCTCGTCGTCGACGAAAAGAATGGACTCGCTGCCTGCGACGACGACCGGCGTCGACTCGATCTCGGTATCCGGCGTTGCTTCGACAATAGGCAAGCAAATCTCGAAAGCGGTGCCTTTTCCGGGCTCGCTGGAAACGGCGATACTACCGCCATGTTCTTTGATGACACCATGCACAACTGCCAAGCCCATACCTGTGCCTTTGCCGACCTGCTTGGTCGTGAAGTAAGGCTCGAAAATGCGTTCCCGAACTTCCGGGGGTATGCCGGCACCGTTGTCACGCACGGTAAGTTTGAGATAGCAACCCGAGGGGAGTTGTGTCTGCTCCGGTCGGCTCTCGGTCTCCACCTGTACCTCTTCCAGAGAAATCTCCAGCACGCCGCCGTCCGGCATGGCATCGGCCGCATTGAGACAGAGATTCATGACTATCTGATGCATTTGCGTGGGATCGGCGAGGATCGAGTGTTCTGCCGACACTGTGAAGTTATGCCGAATAGTGATGTGTGATGGGATAACGCTGCGAATCAACTTAAGGGCTTCTTTCACAATCGTCCCGAGGCTGATTAGAGACTTTTCCGTCTCTGCTTTTCTGCTGAAAGAAAGTATTTGCCTGACGAGATCACGCGCCCGGCGCCCGGCAAGCACGACCTCTGTCAGGTTGTCGTGGATCGGACTGCCTTCAGAAACCTCGGAGCGCACCAATTCAGTGAAACCCAAAATGCCGGTCAGGATGTTATTGAAATCATGGGCGATACCGCCGGCCATCGTGCCGATGGCCTCTAACTTCTGTGACTGCTGCAGTCGTTGCTGCAACCGCTCTCTTTCTTCTTCAGCCATCTTGCTTGCCGTGATATCGGTCACGGAAACGACGCTCCTGGTCGTACCTGCGATCATATCGATGCTCAGTCGGGCCGGTTTGATTGTTCCGCTCTTGTCAAGGAGGCGGATTTCGTACTCTTTCGGAACGGCGTCAGGAACTTCACCTCGAAGGCGATGCAGGGCTGTCATTAGATCAAGGTCTTCCGGAGGGACGAATTGAGTCCAACTCATCTTACCCTCGACTTCCTCTTTGGACCAGCCCATCAACTTCTCGAATCTCGAATTCACCAACAAAACAGTAGTGTCTTCTTCTATGATCACGGTCACATTGCCGGTATTCTCGAAGATTGTCCGGTAAGTGTTTTCGGATTCACGCAGCGCCTTTTCCGCCCGCGTGCGCTCGGTGATGTTCTTGTCCGCACCACGATAGCTTATGAGTGTACCGCAGCCATCCAGAACTGGAATACCGCTAGTCTCCAGAATGACCCGGCTGCCATCCTTGTGCAGGTTCGGATTCACAAAATCGCGAAATGACTCGTGTTGGGCGATGGCCTCAAGAGTCGCCTTTTTCAACTCCTCCTTTTCCTCCGGCACAAAAAGATCGTAAAAGTGGATGTTGCCGACGATTTCCTCCGGCTTGTAGCCCAGCATCTTCTCTACGGCAGGACTAGCATAAGTATATAGGCCGTCAGCGTCCACTTCCCAGATCCATTCGCCGGCGTTCTCCGCGACTTGTTTGAAACGCTCCTCGCTTTGCCGTAACGCCTCTTCCGAACTCTTGATGGCGGAGAACAGCGGGGCAATCCCGGCGACTCCCAATACCATTAGGAGCGAAAGGGCAAGACCGACAAGCTCGTTCAAGAGATCCGGCACTATGGCGGGGTCTCCAAAAAGCAGATGATAAAAGGGAATGGCGCGCCTTACCGACATGAGAACCAAGGCTACTGCGATCAGGCTCCAGGCCATACGTCTGCCGGTAAGACGGATGAGCTTTAAGGCCATGACCGCTGCTGTAAGCTGGAGGACAATGGAACAAGCCAGAACGTATGCTACCATAATGCACCCATCAATATTTGTGTATCACCGGCAGATTTGTCAGAATCGTTCGAAGAAAGTCGTGCTCCATGAGCCTATTGATTGTTTGGCTTAACTGCGTTACGTCCCCTGGTCATTCCTCTTCCAAGAAATATCGCGCCGTGTCAATCCGAAACTCCAGGGGTTTCGTCACGCGCACGATCGAACGGTAGTATTCGCCGGTTTGTGGATTGCGATCAGCGAGGTTCATCCTGATCCCCCGATCGTAAAGCCGTTGTGTGGTGCCGACGATCTTGACTTTCGGTCGCAGTAGGTTGTCAGCGTTCTTGCCGACCACCAGCGCCAGTTCGTTTCGGTCGAGAAGTAGCAAGGTACCCGGCGGATAGAGAGAAACCGTGTTAAGAAAGACCTTAAGTAGGCAAGGGTCAAACTTGTAGCCCGCCTGAGGAATCATGCCGCGCAGCACCTGCTCGGGCGAAGCCGGCACCTGATGATAGACTCGCCCCGAGGTCATGGCGTCGAAGACATCGCAAATGGTTACGATCTTGCTATAAAGATTGAGTGAACGCCTGCGTTTGAGGGTCGGATAGCCGGAACCATCGAGGTTGTAATGATGCTCCGAAGCGACAATCATCGCACGGCAACACCGCTCTTCGAAGGGCATCGTCTTGGCCAAAGCGAAGACACCGAGAGCCGGGTGTTTGCGCATCAGTTCCCAATCAGATTCATTGAACTCGGACGGCTTATTGAGTACTTGCAGAGGCAGTCGCATCTTTCCGATGTCATGGAACAACGCGGCGAAGCCGAGGGTGGAAAGATTCGACTTGGTCAGATTGAGTCGGGCTCCGAGACAAATCGAATAGATGCAGACGTTAGTACTGTGCAGGAAAGTATACTGATCATGCGATTTCAACGCCGTCAATTCCAGCAGGCTGCTATCGTCTGAGACGATCTGATCAACCAGCGAATGAATCACCCGCTTGGTGCGCGCCAGGTCAACTGGCCGGTCGGCGTTCGCGGTGTTGGAAACCATTTTGAGATTGTTCATCGCATAGAAGAACGTCCGACGCGCGAATTGTCTTTTCTCACGGTCGCGGTTCTCGTCACTCAGTTTCTCGTCCATCGGCGGCAGAAGCGCGACGGCACCGATATTTGCGAGGTCAAAGCGGCGCTGTAGTTCCTCGAAATCAAGCCCCCCTTGCCGATCGGCTTCGTTGAGCAAAAGCGCCGTCTGCTCCAACTCTGCCTTGGTCAAGTCCGAGGCCATCAGTAATCCAGAAACACCTACGCGCAGAAACAAATCGCGCAGATGATCGGGCGCCGCAAGTCCTTCGTTGTCGTAACGCAAGCGAACACCGCAGAAGAAGAGGTAATCTGACTGCACCTGTA
>JAPLUP010000060.1 GCA_026397575.1 Candidatus Zixiibacteriota bacterium | reverse complement strand
ATCGTGGTCACCGTCAAGGACGCGATTCCCGGCGGCACCGTGAAGAAATCGGAAGTCTGTAAGGCCGTGGTCGTGCGGACACGGGACGTGACGCGGCGAAAAGACGGATCCTGCGTGCGTTTCTCCGAAAACGCGGCTGTGATCATTAACGATCAGAAGGAACCTCGCGGCACCCGCATTTTTGGGCCGGTGGCGCGCGAGTTGCGCGATAGACAGTTTATGAAGATTATATCTCTGGCTCCGGAGGTGGTGTGATGCGGATACGCAAGGGAGATATCGTCAAGGTACTAAGCGGAAAGAATCGCGGCAAGACCGGCCGTGTGCTCAAGGTTGATGTGGACAAGTTGCGTGTGCTGGTGGAGGGAGTCAACCTGATTAAGCGGCATTCCCGTCCGACGCAGAGAAACCCCAAAGGCGGTATCGTCGAGAAGGAAAGCCCGCTGCATATTTCGAAGGTGCAGTTGATGGATACGAGGAATAATACGCCGACGCGCGTTGGTTACCGGACGTTGCAGAATGATCGAGGTCAGATCACGGGTAAAGTCCGCATCAGCAAAAAGTCGGGAGAGATAATTTAGGGCATTATGGCACGACTGAAAGACTATTATCGCCAGGAAGTGGTTGCGCGCCTGTTGAAAGAAGGCGGATACAAGAACGTCATGCAGGTGCCGAGGATCGAGAAGATCGTGATCAATGTCGGCGTCGGCGAGGCGATCACAAATGCCAAGGCAATAGATGCTGTGTCCGGCGACATCACTACGATTGCCGGCCAGAAGGCGTATGTGCGCAGAGCCACGAAGTCGATCTCGAACTTCAAACTCCGCCAGGGCATGCCAATCGGCTGTGCGGTCACGTTGCGCGGTGAACGGATGTACGAGTTCTTGGACAGATTGACCAACTTGGCTTTTCCGCGGGTTCGCGACTTCCGAGGTATTTCACCGAAGTCGTTTGACGGCCGAGGCAATTACACCATCGGCTTGAAAGAGCAGATTATTTTCCCCGAGATCGATTATGACAAAATCGACAAGGTTCGGGGTATGAACATAACCATTGTGACAACGGCTAAGACAGACGAGGAAGCCCTGAATCTGCTGACTCTGATGAAAATGCCGTTCAGGAAGAACTAAAGGAGATCCGCTTGGCAAAGACCTGTTTGATCGTAAAACAGAAGCGCAAACCAAAGTTTCACGTGCGCGGCTACAATCGCTGTCGGCGTTGCGGCAGACCGCGGGCTTATATGCGTCGCTTCGGTCTGTGCCGAATCTGCTTCCGCGAGATGGCTCTGTCTGGCGACCTGCCAGGCGTAGTCAAGGCGAGTTGGTAGGAGGAAAGGGATTTTATGACAATGACCGATCCGATTGCGGATATGCTGACTCGCATTAGAAACGGCTACAAAGCCAAAATGAAGAAAGTTGATGTTCCCGCTTCGAATTTGAAACGAGAGCTGGCGCGCATCTTGGAAGAACATCACTTCATCAAGAAGACAATAGAGATCAAAGATAACAAACAGGGAGTCCTGCGGGTTTATCTGCGGTATACAAAGCACGACGAACCGCTCATCCGAGGCATCCGTCGCGTCTCTCGTCCGGGTCTTAGGCAATACGCCGACAAGGACAGGCTCCAAAAGATGAAATACCAGATGGGTATGACGATCCTTAGCACCTCGCGCGGTCTCCTGACCGACGAGGAAGCCCGAAGAGAAGGTGTCGGTGGCGAAGCGCTCTGCTACGTCTGGTAAGGTGGTCGAGGTAGAATATGTCGAGAATAGGTAAAGCTCCCGTAACGATCCCGGACAAGGTCAACGTGGATATCAATGGACACGATGTGACGGTCACTGGCCCCAAGGGAACGCTGTCCAGATCAATGCATCCCTCGATGACTATGACGCTTGCTGACAAGACGTTTTCCGTGACCAGGTCCTCGGACAATGGATTTCACAAGTCGTTGCACGGTCTGACACGACAGTTGGTGTTCAACATGGTAAAAGGTGTCAGCGAAGGTTTTGAGAAATCGCTCGAGATTCAGGGCGTTGGTTATCGCGCGGAACTGATTGCCGGTAAACACTTGAAACTTCAGGTCGGCTTTTCCCATTCGATTCTCGTCAGAGCGACCCCGGGAATTCAAATTGTGTTGGCTGATCCGACTCACATCAAAGTTATGGGTATCGATAAGGAATTGGTGGGAATGATGGCCGCCAAAATCAGATCATTCCGTCCGCCGGAACCATACAAGGGCAAGGGTATTCGTTACAAGGGCGAGATCGTCCGTAAGAAGGCCGGCAAGACCGCGGCATAATGGAGCAATGAAATGGCTGATCGTCAACTGATAAAAATCTTCAAAGAAGAACGTCGCAGGAGACGTGTGCGCAAGAAAGTGACCGGCTCTCCGACGAGGCCGCGTCTGTGTGTTTTCCGATCCCTGCGCAACATATCTGCGCAGATTATCGATGACGTTTCGGGTATGACTCTCGCGTCCTGCTCTTCCATCGACAAAGATATGGCTGAACAGGTAAAGACCGCCAAGAAGAAATCGGATCTGTCAATGCTCGTCGGCGCCGGCGTGGCGAAAAAGGCGTTGGCGAAAGGGATCGAGGCGGTGGTCTTTGATCGTAATCGCTACCAGTATCACGGCAGAGTGAAGCTGGTTGCCGAGGGCGCCCGTAAAGCAGGGTTGAAATTCTAAGTTAACTTGTTGAGGGATAAGCTTTGGCTCGCTATGAAGTGAAGGATAACCTCGAGTTCGAGGAAAGGGTAATACACATAAGCAGGGTGGCAAAGGTGATCAAGGGCGGACGGAGGTTCTCCTTCACCGCCATCGTCAGCGTTGGCGACAGACAAGGCTCGGTCGGGGTTGGTCTCGGCAAAGCTTCGGAAGTAGTCGATGCCATCCGTAAGGGCACCGAGGCGGCGCGTAAGCAGATGGTCAAAATCTCGCTGCAAGGCGGAACGATCCCTCACGAAGTGCTGGGTTGTTTTAGCGCCGCGAGAGTACTATTGAAACCGGCCTCTCCCGGTACCGGCGTCATCGCCGGTGGCGCGGTGCGTGCGGTTCTGGAAGCCGCCGGCATCCAGGACGTGTTGACAAAATCGCTCGGATCAACCAGTCCGCACAACGTGGTCAAGGCGACCATGAACGGTTTGCAGCGTCTACGGACAAAACAGGAGCAATTGAGCTATCGAGAGGTTGAGACGGGATCAAGCAATGGCTAAGAAGCTAAAGATTACGCAGATCAAGGGACTCTCCGGCCGAATCCAGCAGCATCGGGACACCATTGCTGCGCTGGGTCTGCGACGGATAAATCATGCGGTAGTGCATAATGACACGCCGCAAATTCGCGGCATGGTCAACGCCGTACGGTTCATGGTTAAGGTGGAGGAGGTAAACGTATGAGACTTGACAATCTCCAGAAGCCGGCTGGTTCCACCAAAAACCGCAAGCGCGTGGGTCGTGGTCCCGGTTCGGGACACGGGCGATATTCCGGCAAAGGCAGCAAGGGCGCCAGAGCCCGAGCCGGCTTCCAGTACAAACCATGGCACGAAGGCGGCCAGATGCCACTCGTGCGGCGAGTGCCCAAACGTGGCTTTCGTCCCGTTGATCGAACCGAGTATCAAGTCGTTAATGTGGAGGACTTGGCTCGCAAATTCGCTCAGGGAGGCGAAATAACTCCCGGTGAACTGAAAAAGCAGAGATTGATCAAGTCCATCAACAAGCCGGTCAAGATTCTGGGCACGGGTGAACTCAAAGTCAGCCTGAGTCTCAAGGTGCACGCCGCGTCAAAGATCGCCATGGAGAAAATCACTGCAGCCGGTGGCAAGGTGGAGATCTTGTCGTGATAGAGAAAATTCAGAATATCTTTAGAATAAAGGAGTTGAGGCATAGGATTCTCTTTACCCTCGCTCTTCTTGTTGTATACCGTATTGGCGGACACATTCCCGACCCTGGCATCGACGCCTCGCTGTTGTCGAGATTCTTTGCCCAACAGGGAGGGGGAACCCTGTTTGGCATGTTTGACATGTTTGTCGGTGGCGCCTTCAAGAAGGCATCAGTCTTCTCGCTCGGCATCATGCCGTATATCTCGGCTTCCATTATCATTCAATTGTTGACACCGATTTTCCCCTACTTCCAAAAGCTTGCCAAGGAAGGCGAGGAAGGTCGCCGCAAAATCACGCAGTACACCCGTTACGGAACAGTGTTGATTTCGATGCTCCAGGCCTTCGGCGTAGCCGCTTGGTTGCAGTCGCTGACGCCGGAACCGGGTCTTTCGGTTGTGATCTCGCCCGGCGTCGGTTTTACACTTCTGTGCATGATCACGTTTACCTGCGGTACAATCTTCATCATGTGGCTCGGTGAGCAAATCACAGAACGCGGCATCGGCAACGGTATTTCGCTGATCATTTTCATCGGCATTATTGCCTCCTTCCCGGCTGCGGTCCTTGACGAGTACACGGCGTTGAACGCCGGTACCCGCACGATCTTCACTGAGGCGCTGCTGGTTGCCATCATGGTCGCGGTGA
>JAPLUP010000674.1 GCA_026397575.1 Candidatus Zixiibacteriota bacterium | reverse complement strand
GACTGGGATAACAGATGAAGCTGTATTGGTCAATCACGCATATAACGCTCGCTCTAACTCTGAGCCCACTGCTACTTGGCGTCATAAATCGCGTGAAGGCCTTCTTTGGGGGGCGAAAAGGTTCGCGGCTCTTCCAGACATATTACGATATTTTCAAGCTGTTGCGCAAAGGAGGCGTCTACAGTCGCACAACCAGTTGGGTGTTTCGCGCCGGTCCGTCGATTGGCTTGGCTTCGATGCTGGCTGCGTTAACACTGACTCCTCTGGGGACTACGCGCGCACTGATCTCATTTCCCGGAGATGTGATTCTGTTGGCTTATCTTCTGGGACTGGCACGATTTGCTACTGTCATCGCGGCTCTGGACACGGGCTCCTCGTTTGAGGGGATGGGCGCAAGCCGGGAAGTGCAGTTCTCCGTTTTGGCTGAGCTGGCGTTTCTATTGGGAATGGTCGCATTGGCTATTCTGGGAAAAAGCTTTTCGCTTTCGCAATTCTACGGCGTTTCGGGGATCAACGAATTGCCACACATGAGTGCTGTTGTGCACTTACTTGTAGCGGCAGCATTTCTAATCGTCTTGCTGACTGAAAACGCCCGCATCCCGATTGACGATCCCAACACTCATTTGGAGTTAACGATGGTTCATGAAGTTATGGTTCTAGATCACAGTGGAGTTGACCTCGGAATCATCCAGATCGGGTCATGTCTTAAGCTTTGGATATTTGGTGCATTGTTCGTGGGAGCGGCGCTGCCGGTGAATACGGCACATCCCGGCGTTAATCTGCTTTTAAGCTTCATCGGTCTGTTCATCCTGGCGATTTTGATCGGAGTCATCGAATCCAGCATGGCTCGTTTGAGGCTTCTCCGGGTTCCACAGTTGCTCGTCACGTCCTGTATTCTGTCGCTACTGGCCCTGATTGCAGCAGTGAGGTTGTAAGTGGAAGATCTTGTCAGCATACTGTCGGTGCTGCTTATACTGCTCAATTTTCGTTTGTTAGGCACAAGCCGCCTCGCAGCAGGTATACAGACAGCCGCACTACAGGCTGTTGTGCTCGGTGTATTGCCGATCCTGGCAAACCCTTCGATTTCCGCGCAGTTGATTTTTGTCCTCGTAGTTGCGACGATTCTCAAAGCCGGCGTCCTGCCGTGGCTGATTAGGCGTTCGGCACGGGAGGCATCTGTGCAACGCGAAGTGGATCCTATCCTGGGCTTTACGACGTCACTCTTGGTCGGTGTCGGTCTTCTTGCGGTTTGTATCAGCATTGCGAATCGTCTGCATATGCCGGCTGAGGTCAGATCGGAATTTCTTGTTCCTGTTGCATTGTTCACAGTATTTTGCGGTCTCTTCCTGATCATATTTCGTCGAACGGCTGTAACACAGGTCCTTGGCTATCTCGTGATGGAGAATGGCATTTTTCTTTTCGGCATGGCCTTCGCCGTGCACGAAGCTTTTCTCGTGGAGATGGGGGTTTTGCTCGACGTATTTGCTGCAGTCTTCGTAATGGGAATCGCTATCTACCACATCAGTCGTGAATTCGACCACGTCGATACTGACCGGATGTCAACGAGGTGGGAGCAATAGCATGATTTGGCTGCTGATACTTCTGCCGGCTGTTGCAGGCACGCTCGCGTTCTGGTTGAAGCACAACGGTCTACGTCGCGGATTGCTCCTTGGCACTTCGAGTGCTCATCTCGTCTTGTTGTTAATCGCGTGGATGCAGTATGACGGATTGCCGGTGGAAGGGTGGATGGCAATTGATGCGATATCGCTTCTATTTTTGGGAATCACCAGTTTGCTTTTCCTGGCTGCATCAGTTTACTCCGTCGGGAGTCTGCGGCAAGAATCGAGATCGCCGAAGCCGGATTTACCTGATGGATCGACTGTCGGTCATGGCAGTGAGGCGATTTTCACTGGTTGCTTGCTGCTTTTTCTCAGTTCCATGACACTCGTAACTGTCAGTAGGCATCTGGGACTGGTTTGGGTCGGAATCGAAGCAACCACGCTTAGCAGTGCTCCCTTAATTTACTATCACAAGCATCAAAGAAGTCTTGAAGCAACTTGGAAGTATCTGTTGATCTGTTCAGTAGGCATAGCTCTGGCGCTACTGGGTAATTTCTTCTTGGCTGTGTCCACATCTGTGACCGGAGGCGAACAATTGCGCCTTACGATGGACGAATTAACAAAACATGCCGGGCAATTGGATCCAACCTGGCTGAAGGCTGCCTTCTTGTTGTTACTTGTTGGATACGGAACCAAAATGGGTTTAGTGCCTTTGCACACCTGGTTGCCAGACGCTCACAGTGAGGCGCCGGCTATGGTTTCAGCTCTGTTGTCTGGTGCACTGCTGAACTGTGCCTTTGTGGGAATCCTTCGTGTCATGACGGTCCTCTCGGAGGCAGGCCTTGGCGAATTTGCTCGACAACAATTGCTGTTGTTTGGAATCGTCTCAATGGTCGTGGCGTCCATGTTTCTGATTTCGCAAGTCAACTTCAAACGGATGCTCGCCTATTCCAGCATCGAGCACATGGGAGTGCTTGCCCTTGGAGTCGGGCTCGGTGAAGCTGGCAACTTCGGTGCCCTATTTCATGCAGTGAATCACTCGTTGACTAAAGCCGCACTCTTCCTGACTGCAGGTAGCATCATCACGTTCTACAGCACCAAGCAGAGTGACGAAATCCAGGGGATGTGGATAGGCCATCCGCGCACTTCAATGTTCTGGCTGGCGGGTGTGCTGGCAATAATTGGTTCACCCCCTTTTGGACTCTTCAGCAGCGAGCTAATGATTCTCCGGGGAACTTTGTCAACGGGACATTGGTGGATAGCGACCGGGTATCTTGTCTCGCTTGCGATTGCGATGGCGGCGATCTCATCGC
>JAPLUP010000178.1 GCA_026397575.1 Candidatus Zixiibacteriota bacterium | reverse complement strand
TTGTCGTCCGGTGGCGGTGGCGACAAAGCGCCGGCAGCCATACGTGTAAACTGATCGAGTTTTTTCACAACCAGAGTGCCGTTGTCATCCGAAACATCAAACGAATTGATGCCCGACATTACCACCGTATCCTTTTGCTCTTTGACATCGTAGAGATGAAGGTCGTAACGATCCCCTTGATCGGGCTGACCCTCGGGCATCATGCCGCGATTGCGGGAAGACAGATAATAGAATTTGCCGCTGATGGCTCTGAGATTCACATAATTTCCCGCCGTCACATCGATGCCCACTTTGCGATCGACAATGCCCGCAAAGTCAATCTGGACCTTGACAGTATCCTTCTTTTCGCCCTCTTTCGATCCCTTGTCCTTGTCCTTCTTGTCGCTTGTTTTCTTATCGACGGCAGATTTGTCCTCTTCGGAATCTGCCTTGGGAGCAAAGGGCGACTTATCTGAGACCTTAAGCACCAACAGATAGGGCTTGGTCAATTCATCGAAAACATACCTCGAACCTTCCACATAATCAAGTCGCGGATTGAAAGTCGCGTCCTGGAGGAAGTAAAGATACTTGCCTTCCGGGTCCCATGATGGAAAAGCGCTGTGAAACATCTCCTCCGTTACGGTGTGGGATTTCTTTGCGGTGCGATCATAGATCCTAATCACACCGTAGCCGTTTTCGATTGTTGCGTTGTATGCCAGAAATTTACTGTCGGGCGACCAACTATACTGCCTGATTTCCCACGACGCGCTGTCTATCACTGCCGATGTCTTGCTGTCAATATTGAAAAGGTTCAACCGGCACTTGAAATCAGAAAATGCGATCCATTTGCCGTCGGGTGAGTAAAGCGGGTCATAGTGCCAGCCCAGTTTCGAGTTGCTCAGTTGTGTCGGAGTCCCCGAACCGGCGGCGTCCCACAGATACAGTTCTTCCTCACCGGTAGCGTCGGAGACGGCCATAATGCTCTTGCCGTCAGGCGAGAATACGGGGGTTTTTTCACGCGATGTCGCCGAGACACTGACTCGTCTTGTCAAACCGTCTTTCTTGGTAGGCACCCAAAACAACTCGCCTCGGGCAGCTACGATCATTCGTTTGCCATCTGGAGAAAGATCATAGCTGTCGATGTTTTTCGCGGCGCCGACGAACTTGGCTCGTCTTTGTAAACGATCACTCGGCAAGGCGATATCGATTTTACTTGTCTTGCCGGTCTTGGTGTCAAGCATCCAGATGTCCATGGCGTGCTGATAAACGATTAAGTCCCTCCAGGCGCTAGGCCAGCGGGTATCATAGTCGGTGTGTGAAGTTACTTGCTTGAGATCGCCACCGTCTGGAGTCATTGACCAGATATTGGCACGACCGAGACTGTCCGACTGAAAGTAAATGCGATCGCCGATCCACATCGGGAACTGATTGTTGCCGGTATATTTGCTGATCTTCTTGAAATCGTGAGTGGCCAGATTCCCCACCCAGATATTCTCCGCCCACCCTCCGTGGTACCTTTTCCAAGTGCGAAATGACAGCATCGTGCGCGTAAATGCGACGCGTTGGCCGTTCGGCTCAAAGGTCAACGTCGCTGCCTTGTCAATTGACAGTTCTTCGGGATAGCCACCTTCCGCCGAGATGGTGAATAGTTTATAGAAATAATTCCCCGACTCAAAGAACGATCGGAAGACGATGTTGCCATCCGGTGTCCAACCGACCACCTGATGGCTCGCCTCCGGTTGCTGACATGACATAGACATCGGCGTTACCGTCATACTCACCAGTAAATGCAATCCATTTACCATCCGGCGAGAACTTGGCAAAGCGCTCCTCGCCTTCAGCCGTTGTCAGTCGCATAGCCGTTCCGCCTTTGGCTGAAACCATCCAGAGATCACCTTCGGATGTGAAGACGATTTTGTCATCATAAATATCGGGGAATCTGAAGAACCCTTGCTGTTCCGACAAACTTGCCTGCGGCAGGGGAGAAGAAAACAGCACCAATGGTATGGCGAGGAGAAGACAAATCACGCATGACATCAATTTCAGACGTCTCATAACACATCCTTCCGGCAAAAGCTTATCGTTTAGATACTGAGGTTTTGTTCCAAAGTTGCAGTCGTCCCAAAGTTTGTACATCAACGTGCGCAAGCTAAGCGACATTCCGTGGAGGGGCAAGGGAGATATTCAGGTCGCGGAGTAAATTGTTTGAGTCAGTTGAAGAGGCTCTGACACGAGACGGCGGCGAGAAAGTAGGAAAAAACTGTACTCGTTTGGGGGTCAGGTCTTGGCCCGTGGCACGGGCGAGACCTGACCTTTCACATTATTTCCTACTTCACTACCTCATAATCGGCATCCACGGCCTGACCACTCGATTCGGCCTGCGCTTGACCTGCCGATTCCTGTGGGCTGGACTGCTGATGCTGTGTATCTGACTGCGAGGAACTCTTCTGGTAGATTTCCCCTGCCGCTTTATGGAGCAGACTCTGCAGTCGATCGGTCTCCGACTTGATCGCGGACACATCCGTGCCGCGTGTCAGCTCCTTGATCCGCTCAATCGACTTCTGCAAGTCAGCTTTGGTCGAGCCTTCGATCCTGTCGCCGCTTTCACGCAAGAGCTTCTCCGCCTCGAATGCCATCTGATCGGCATGGTTCTTAACTTCGACATCATCCTTGCGACGGCGGTCGGCTTCGGAATTGATCTCCGACTCCCGCACCATCTTGTCAATCTCCTGCTTGGAGAGACCGGACGATGCTTCAATTCGAATCCGCTGCTCCTTTCCGGTGCCAAGATCACGCGCCTGCACGTTCAGAATGCCGTTGGCATCGATGTCAAACGTCACCTCAACCTGCGGCAGACCGCGTGGCGCGGGCGGCAGACCGTCAAGATGGAACCTGCCGATCGTACGATTGTCTATTGCCATCGGCCGTTCACCCTGCAGCACATGAATCTCTACCGTCGTTTGATTGTCCGCTGCCGTCGAGAAAACCTGCGCCTTCGTGGTCGGGATAGTCGTGTTGCGCTCAATCACTTTGGTAAACACTCCTCCGAGCGTCTCGATGCCAAGCGACAACGGCGTTACATCCAGCAACAGTACGTCTTTGACAGCGCCGGTCAATACGCCCCCCTGAATGGCGGCGCCGACTGCAACAACCTCATCCGGGTTGACGCCTTTGTGCGCCTCACGCCCGAAGAACCTCTCCACTTCCTCGACCACCTTCGGCATACGTGTCATGCCACCAACCAATACGACTTCGCCGATGTCACTGTTCGACACCTTGGCATCTGCCATTGCCTTACGGCAAGGCTCCATTGCACGCTGAATCAGATCATGTACCATGCCCTCGTATTTCGAGCGCGTGAGCGTCAAATTCAGGTGCCGCGGACCGGCAGCATCCGCAGTGATAAACGGCAGATTGATAGTCGCCTCTTTCGTTGACGACAGCTCAATCTTAGCCTTCTCAGCCGCTTCCTTCAGACGTTGCAGCGCCATGGGATCGCGTGACAGGTCGATACCATCTGACTTCTTGAATTCAGTCACCAGCCAGTCGATGATGCGTTTGTCAAAATCGTCACCACCGAGGTGGGTGTCGCCATTGGTCGACAGCACTTCAAATACGCCCTCACCGATTTCCAAAATCGAGATATCGAACGTACCGCCGCCAAGATCGAACACGGCGATCTTCTGGTTGGCTTTTTTGTCAAGACCATAGGCCAGCGAGGCCGCCGTCGGCTCGTTGATGATACGCATCACTTCCAGCCCGGCAATCTTGCCGGCATCTTTGGTTGCCTGACGCTGGGCATCGTTGAAATACGCCGGTACCGTGATGACCGCCTTGGTGACTTTCTGACCCAGAAAGTCTTCGGCCGCCTGCTTCATCTTACCCAGAATCAGCGCCGAGATTTCCTGCGGTGAATAGTCCTTGCCATCGATTTCAATGACGGCCAAGTCATTCTTCCCACGCTTGACCTTATACGGAAAGTTCTTGATCTCCTCGGTGACTTCGTCATAGCGCCTTCCCATGAAGCGCTTGATTGAGAAGATCGTATTCAGCGGATTGGTAATCGCTTGCCGCTTGGCAATCTGGCCGACAAGTCGTTCACCGGTTTTGGTGAACCCGACGACTGACGACGTAGTGCGAGCACCTTCCGCGTTGGGAATTACTACCGGCTCGGACCCTTCCATCACCGACACACAGGAATTGGTCGTGCCGAGGTCGATACCAATGATCTTTTCTGACATATTAATCACACTCCTTCATTCTTCTGAAACAAAGCCCGTCCGCATGAGCGAACGGGCCTGTGTTTTCGTTACTTCTTACGATCGAGTTCCCGACCAGCTTATGTTGGTCTAGCTCACTTTGATCTCGATCTCTTTCGGTTTTACTTCATCCGTCTTTGGCAGCGTGATCTCCAGAACTCCGTTTTTGAAGCTCGCGCTGATTTTCTCGGAATCGACGTCCTTTGGAACGGAAATCGATCTGGTGAAGCTGCCGTAGGCTCGTTCTACGCGATGGAAATTCTTCTCATCAACATTCGACTCATGCTTCCGCTCACCAGAGACAATCAGCGTGTCGTCCTCGAACTTCACTTTGACGTTGTCTTTCTCGACACCCGGCAGATCAAGTTGCACGACGAACGCGTTGTCGTTTTCGTGCACATCGGCACGCGGCACCCAACCCATCTCGCTTTCGGCCGTCGGACGGCAGGTGAACATGTCGTCAAACATGCGATCAATGTTGCAGGCCAACGCGCCAAACGGAACTCTCGGTTTGCTTACTGTGAGATACATAATCAGCTTCTCCTTCTTGACTTTGTGGTTACTATCCCGATCTCATTCTCTTCGCTCTGTTTCCACCTTCACCTCCTCACCATCTGACAGCAATAGTAACAAATATCGTGCCAAACTTGCCACTGGCAGATAAGTCATTGTATAGTCATGTGTTAGATGATATACAGATATTTAGGAGATCAGACGACAACTGCCAGTATGGCAGTTAATGCGACATTACGGCAGTGCGGCTGTCAGAATGTCAGGGTTTTGTGGCAGAACTTCCTGTCGAGCTAAAGCAGTAGAGCATCCGCGATCTTGTAACCACGTAGAGCCTGCCACCGATAACGGTCGGCGACGCCACAACTGATCCCTTCACGCGGGTGGACTTAAGAAGATTGCCACTGTAATCCAATTGATAAACTCCGCCGGCACTGTTACATACAATAAATGAAGCTGCTGTCGCCAGCGGTGATGATTGAATTATGCCGTCGGTCTCATACGACCATTTGGTGGCGCCTGACTGGGGATCAAGACAGTAAACTGACATATCATCAGAACCAAACAGCAGTCTACCATCCGTTAAGACCGGCGTTGTGTGAATTGAGCCGAGAGTCGTAAAGCTCCAGATCAACGTGCCGGTGGAGAAATCCAGCGCATACAGAATACCGTCACCGGAGGGACAATAGAGATATTTGCCGATTACCGGTCTGGCGTAAATCGCTCCCCCAGCCTTGAATGACCAGAGCTTCTTGCCAGTCGACTTTTCAAGGCAGATGATTTGCCCGCGATCAGTCCCGAAGTATACATGTGCGCTGTCGACGGTCGGCGAACAGTAGATTTGCTCACGGCTGTCATACGACCAAACAGAGTCACCTTTCAGCCGGTCAAGGCGATGTACTTTGCCGAACCTTGATGACAGATAGATGTCATTCCTGTCAATCACTGGAGCTCCCGGTGAGTCGGCGATTTTCTTGCGGAAAACCGTTTTTCTATTCGCGAGATTGAAGCAAGTCAGCCGATCACCCCCTGCCTCCTCGACAAAATAGAGCAGCTCGCCCGCGATCGCGGCAGCCGAACCGAGGGAAGACTCCGTCTGGAGAGAAGTGATCTCCTTTCCAGTGCTCGGGTTGAGGAGATAGATCCGCTCGTTGTAGGTGGGAACGACAATAAACCTATCACAGCCGACGACTTGCGCATTCAGCCCGCCATTGAGCTTGCGGCTGTACAACAGCGTATCGAATACCTTCGTTTCTCCGGCAAGTGACAAGTTGGCGTCTGGTGGGATTGCATAATATGCCGATGGGCGCGGAAGCAAGTCTGGACGCGGAATTTTCTTGAAGGGCACAGAGCAGCCAGCCACGAGCAGAACCACGACCAGCAAGCTGCAGCGAAGCCAAATTCGGTTTCCCATGTTCAGAAATTCCATCCGAAGAAAAAGTCAAACACAAGGCCCTGGCCGAACTTGCGGAAATCGGTCTTCTTCACTAAATCAAATCGCAATACGGCAATGTACCCTAGTGACACCCGAGCGCCGGCACCCATTGCGCCGTAGAATCGGTCAAACTCGGTGTTCCAGCCGCTCCCGGCATCAAAGAACAGCGCGCCCCTGATCGCCTGAAATCCAATTCGCCCAAACGGGAAACCGACAAAGAGGTTATCGATCAAGGGAAAGCGAAGCTCGTTGGAAAGCAACATGACTTTGCGCGCATAGAACGCTTTACGATCATAACCGCGCAAAGACCAACTACCACCCAGATAGATGCGTTGCGGTTCCTGGCCGGCGGACACAAACCCAAACGCCCGAGTGGCGAATGCCGAGTACTTGCGGATTCGCAGATAGTGCCGCAAATCAACGAATGCCAGTCGGTTGAAGATTCTGCCTGAATAGAAGTCAGTTGTCAGGCCCACCGTTGCGTTGAGGCGAACTCCGTCGATTGGCCCGGAGACGTCCCACAGCGAATTGTCATGTACCAGCGAGACGTAGTTTGTCGAAAGAACGGCGTGACGCTTGCTATTAAGCTGTTCCCGTTTTTTGAAAGAATGGCGCACAAATGCCGAGGTTTCAACGCGCGTGAATTTGGACAGTGGATACGACACCAATCCTTCCCCACCCGTCTGTCGCTCCGAGACATATCCCTCGAAGTCGTCATAGTGCTCATCATACAAATGAAATACGCCGATGCCGTAGTTGAGCCGTCGGGTCTTGTTGATATAGGTAATCCCGACGCTAAACGACTTCAGCAGATCATCCTTGGTTGTAGCCGAATTGGAGATGAGTAGGTAATAGAGTTGGTTGCCGAGCATGTCTGAAAAAACGGTTTGGAAACCCCCCATCGAGCCGTATACGGCGTCATAGGCAATCGCCGACTGGGCAATGTCAATGGAGAATTCGTTCTTGTAAGCGATAACGCCCTCTTCGAGTTTGCCCGACAGATGCTCCGGATTCCAAGCGGAGAACGTCGGTGGCGTGGCAGCAATCGATTGGAATGTCGTACTGTCGTACGGCTGCATGAAAATTCCGAACCCGAAGTCCTCATAGGCGCTGAACACGAGTTTGTCGCGACTGACCACCGGATCGAAAGCACCGGTGGCGAAATCGGTCAGCCGAAATACGCGACCGCTGACGTCAATAAGATAGACATTGGATGCTCCGGATCGATCAGAGCTGAACAACAGATTCGCGCCGACATACTGGGGCGACTGATCGTTGAAGCGACCATAAGTAAGTGGCGTGATTGTGCTGTCAGGCAACGCCAATCGAAACAGGTTCAGATAGCCTTCATAGCCAAAGCTGCCGCGGTCCGAGGAAAAGACAATGCTTCCGTCAGAGGCAATGACCGGCTCCGTGTCAAGATAGATGTCATTCGTAAGGCGGCGCAGCGTTGTATCAATCAGCGAATACGCGTAGATGTCATAGATGCCATCACCGGTGGCTCCCGAGAAAACGATCGTGTTGCCGTCAGGCGACCAGGACGGTGATGAAAGCTGATAAAGCTGCGGAAACTCGTAAGTGGCGCAGATCTCGCCGCCGGTAACGTCATACACGTAGAGGACATCCCGTTCGTAACGCTTTGAGACAAATACGATGCGACCTTCAGGGGAAGCGCTGATCCGCGTCTGCAAGAGATGTAGTGATTCAAACGCCGGTGAGCGTTCGCCTTTGACGAGTGTCACTTCCTCCTTCAGGGATGGCGACCGCATATAGATGCCCGAATAGCCGAATTTGTTAGCTTTGTAAACGATCCAATCGTCGGCGCCACGGTAAGTGATGGGAAGCGCCACCGGTTTTACGGCAAATTCCTTCTCACTGAGCGGCTTGGTCACACGCGTCGGCAGATCCGACTTCTCCAATTTGGGAAACACTCGCTTCTTGAGATCATAGACCCATTCCTTACTGACGTCCTCAAGACTCTTGCCGACAGTCATCTTGAAAAGAGAGGCGAAACCCTTTGCTTTCCACCAATTTTCGAATAGCATCTCAATCTTGTCTTCGCCGTAGTGCTCGACTAGGAAGCGGCAAAACGACTCGCCGTACTTGTACATAAAAAAGGTGCCCGAGAGGTCTTCCAGTTCGTCGATGTCCTTTATGTTTCCCGATAGCACCATGTCAGCCAGGATCATCTCCGCTTCAGTGCTCCATTCGCTCGACCAGAGTTCGGCCAGTCCCTCCGTAAACCAAAGTGGCGGTCCGTAGAAGTTCATCTTCCGATGCTCGGATATGTTCGCGAGTATCTTGTCGTACATGAACGAGTGCACTAGTTCATGTCGCACAACGCGCCGGAAATCGCCGACGGAGCCGTTGAACGGAACCACCATGCGACCCTTATAGAATTCGGTGAAGCCGGCGACATTCTCCGGTAGCAGCGACGGCGTCACATTCGTCTGCGCGAAGAATGTCGGCGCGCTGTAAATGATCAACGGTATTGTTTGAACAATATCGTGATTGAACTTGTCTGAGAGGAAGTCGTACGAGCCTTCCGCCGCAGCCGCGGCGATTTCAGCTATCTGTTTTTCCCGGTCATAGAAATAGACTCGAAAATGCTTCGTCGAAAGGACCTTCCAATCAAAGGTCGAGTACTGGATTTTGTTTTTGCCGAAGTAAAACTGTGCCGAACCCGTGGCGTACAGGGTCAACAGGAACAAAACGATCCAAGCGCGTTTAAGTCTCATATTCCGCTTGAGGTCGTCTTGAGATACCTCTCGGCAATTTTCACCGAGTTCGGCTTGCGAAGATGACCAAACAACGACCGCTTATGCGCCCTGACATACTTGCGCAAGACGTCGTCAAATATCGCCGACCTCAATTGTATAAACGTACTCACAACCGTCTCGTTCAACTCCTCGTCCGGTTTACCGTGATATTTATTGTAGGTCTCTGCCTCACCCAGCAGGACGGCTGCAAGAAAGCTTAGGGCGCGCTGTCTGTCAAGCTTAATGAGCGCCGGCATCGAGTTGGCTCGTTCTTCGACGCTGCGGACAAAATACTCTTCTACGGCGGAATAATGCAGCGGCGAGCCATTTCCCACCAGATTATGGAGCGCTTTGAGCCGCACTTCCCGGTTCGGATGCGAGAGTAGACGCGCGCCGATCTGTGCGGCTTCATCGCCCCCCAATCGTTCGAGAGCGTTTACAGCTTCTAATACGACGCGCATATCGCGGTCGTCGATAAACTGCCTGACAAGCGCCACCGAGTCGGGGTGTTTGATGTTGCTCAGGA
>JAPLUP010000613.1 GCA_026397575.1 Candidatus Zixiibacteriota bacterium | reverse complement strand
GCCATCGTACTTAAATCCCCAATCCTTGTCGTAGACCGAAACCGGTCCGCGCCAGTCAGGCACTGGAAAATACTCGGTGGAAGCAACCATCTGAATCTGTTCAGTACCCGGAGGACCTTCGAGAGTTAACGTGTAGTCGTCGGAGCTCTCGGGGACCATGTAAATCTCTCCCGCCTGCACGTAATTGTTGTCACCCGGATTGGGTGGGAAGATAAGATTGACATTGCCTCGCGTGTCGAGATCGTAGATCGTCACGTAAGCATCCTCGGACGCGCGGAAATAGATCGTGATGTCGTCACCTTCGTAATAATTGGAGCCGTCATCGCGATCGGTCCAGACATCGACATCCAGGTCGCGGTAGGTGCGACGCAAGGTCGACTGAGCCGCCAGCACACTGGTCAGAACCAATGCCAGCAGCGCCGTGAGAATGATCAGGCGTTTCATGTTACTAACCTTTCCTCTTGCCATAGTTGGCATCATGTTGCGGGCGTGTGATCAGACCGCGCTTAAGTTCGGGATTGCCCTCGGCGGTCTGGTAGGCCCAGCGAATGTCTATTATTAATTGGTTGGGATTACTGTCTGTTCCCTCGACGCGGATGGTGGCATAGTGATCGTCGGCTGTCCAGATGATATAGCTATGATGTACTATCAACTCCAGCCAACCAACCGCCGACCAGCCATCACCACCTCCCGGATCTCCCCAACCCACTGCCGTGAGGGTATCGGTATATCCATAGTCTTGGATGTCGACTTCGTTGCTGCCGGCGAAAAGGAAGAATGCTCCAAGGTCGGCATCGTATTCGCAGTACATGTCAGCGTTCGGACTATCATATCTCACAACATGAGATTGTGCATGGCTGAAGTCAAAGCCAGCGTTGCTGGGATATGTGTGGAAGTCTCTGAGTATCGCATTGCCTTCGGGTCTTGGCGTGTCAAAGAGATCTGCCACCGACAATTCCGACTCGCCCCATTTATTATAGGCATTAACAGAGTAGTAGTAAGTGACTCCGTTCGTGACGTTGTAGTCGAAATACGAATACCACCTCATATCGCCGTCCAAGTAACCGGCACTAGCTAGTACCGTCCCGAGAAGCTCATACTGATCCACACCGTTCACAGTGTGCGTGTAGCGATAGACGCCGTAGCCTTCCGTTACGCCATTGTCATTGTTACCGCGCCAGTAAACCTCGACTTGTTGATCTCCTGTGGTCGAGCTAACTCCGGTCGGCACCGCCGGCACATCGCCTACCGCCTGAACCACCTTGTGTTCATCGCAACCGGCCACGAACACCAGCATACCAACCATCGTCAGAACCAAAAGTATTAACCGTTTCAAGCTTTCCTCCTAACCTAACAGCATTCTGTTTCTGCACGGAGTAATGCAAGGGTCGTGCCAAAGGAAGTACTCGTTAGTAATGTGCTGCGTTGCAATCAGTTACAACAACGGTGGTATCGTGATGGCGGTGTTTTCAAACAGGTAGACGCACTGAAATTGTGCGCTATGGCTCTCTGCTGAGTGCGGAAAAATCGTAGGTCAAAACCGCTTCGGTTTTGACATTTTCGATTGCGAGCTACCGGGACCTCCTGCTATTGTGCCTCATGTCCAAGTTGCGCCGATACTTCTCCGGGAATCAGGTGTCGTTTCTGACAAATGTCACCCTCGACCGATACCCGTTGCTCGTGAAGCATATTGACCTTTTTGAACAAGCGACCCAAGCTTCCCGGGAACGCAGCCCTTTCGACTTAATCGCTTGGGTGGTTCTGCCGGAACACTTCCACTGTGTCATCGAATCCGTGACCGACAATCCCTCTCAGATCATGCGTCGTCTCAAACTTTCGTTCTCCCAAAGACTCCGTAACCGGATGAAGGTTCGATCCGGCCGCGTCTGGCAATACCGATTCTGGGATCACGTCATCCGAAGTCAGGATGATTTGAATCAGCATATTGACTATATCCACTATAACCCTGTCAAACATGGCCTTGTGGATGCCCCGATCAGGTGGCCGTATTCGTCATTCGGGGAGTATGTACGGAATGGGTTCTACCGAAGCGATTGGGGCATGAAGGAGCAGATCGTCATTGATGGTGATTTCGGAGAGTAAGGAAAAATGTCAAAACCGAAGCGGTTTTGAACTATAGGAATAACAAGAAGGAGAAATATGGCGGAGAAGACTCAAGACAACACGAATAATTGGAAGACCCATATAGTGACGGCAGTTTTGGCCCTGATTGTCTCTTTGATTGTCTCATATGTTACGACGAATTACGAAATCAGGAGGCAAGAACAGGACAGCATGGAAAAAGCGCAGAAGCACGCTTTCAAACTCGAAGAGCAACTCAAGGTAGATATGGTCAGAAAGTGGCAGGACTACCGAAAAGATAGCGCCCAGTGGCAACATGAGTGGCCATTGGAGCTGAGCAGCGAACGGAAGAGTGCAATAGCAGCGGGCTTTGGAGGAAACCTTGGGGCAATGGATCGCACCAGAGAAGCCGTCAACCGGAAATACAGTGTCTTGATCGAGGGAGGACGAACTGCCATTCAGCGATATGAAGAAGACGCGAGACTCAAGATCCAGACCATTCGAGAGATTGGCATACTGCTGCAATAGGTTCGTTGGTCGCTGTTCATGCAGGGAAGTCAAAACCGAAGCGGTTTTGACCTACAGAATTTCGTAGGTCGGCGTTCCCAGCGAAGCGTGGAACCCGACACTTCCTTCTCCTAAACTGGTACTGGCGTCGCCAGCTTCGCATCGACCTGCTTCTTAATAGTCTCCACAGCCGTACCGATCTCAACCATCATCAGATCTGGTTTGGCGCGATCCTTCAATTCAAACTGCCCCTTCTCGAACGATTTCGCGCCGATATTCACGCGCAGCGGCATACCAACCAGATCAGCGTCATTCAGTTTGACGCCGGCGCGTTCGTCGCGGTCATCGAGAATCGTCTCAACACCGGCCTTGATGAGTTGATCGTGCAACGCGAAAGCGGCATTGCGCAAGTTTTCATCGGTCGACAGCGGCACGATATGAACGTGGTACGGCGCCAGGGATGCCGGCCAAATGATACCGCGGGCGTCGTTATATTTCTCGACCGCCGCCTGAATCGTGCGCGTTACGCCGATGCCGTAAGAACCCATGTAGAACATTTGCTCCTTGCCGTCTTTGTCGAGGTAGGTCGCATTAAGTGACTTGGCATATTTGTAGCCGAGGTTGAATGTATTGCCCACCTCGATTCCCTTCTTGGTGTGCAGAATCCCCTTCTTGCAGATCGGGCAGATATCGCCGACCGCCGCCGAGCGGAGCGGAATGATTTCGCTCACGCTGAAGTCCCGCTTATGATTGACATTGATATAATGCGTTTCGTTTTCGTTGCCGCCGACGACGAAGTTGGTCAACTCCATCACTTCCGGGTCGGCAAGCAGGCGGACGCCTTTCAAACCGACAGGACCGGCAAATCCAACCGGCGCGTGAGTGACTTCTTCCACTATTTCCGGAGTTGCCATCGTCAGTTCAAAACAACCGAGGTGGTTCTTGAGCTTGAGTTCATTAATCTGCCGGTCGCCGCGAATCATCGCTGCCACCGGCTTGCCATCGGCGGTATAGAGAAGTGTCTTGACCAGACGTTCGGCAGGCACATTCAGGAATGCCGTGACTTCCTCGATTGTAGCTGCATTTGGTGTAGGCACTTTCTGCAGCGGCTTCTCCGACTCCGTGGCTATCGTCTTTGGGCTGATCGAGTCCGCTTTTTCAACATTGGCGGCATAATCGCAGTTATTACAGAAAAACAACAATTCCTCTCCCGACTCAGTATCTACGATCACCATGAATTCGTGCGCCATTTTCCCCCCCATAGCGCCCGTATCCGATTCCACCTTGCGGACATCCAATCCGCACCGGTTGAACACCGCAAAGTATGCCTCGACCATTTTCTGATAGGCCAGCTTGTGCGCTTCGGCGTCGAGGTCGAAAGTATAAGCGTCCTTCATCAGGAACTCGCGCCCTCGCATCAAACCAAAACGCGGGCGGATTTCGTCGCGGAACTTAACCTGAATTTGATAGAGGTTGAGCGGCAACTGCCTGTAGCTGCGTAATTCGTTGCGGATGAGGTTGGTGACAACTTCCTCATGCGTACCGCCCAGCACCATCCAGTGATCATGCCTATCCTTGGAGCGCATTTGCTCCTTGCCCATAACATCCCAACGTCCCGACTCCTGCCACAACTCCGCCGGATGAAGTACCGGCATCGTGATTTCGATGGCGCCGGAACGGTCCATCTCCTCGCGGACGATGTTGATTGTTTTCAGAAGCGTCCGTTGCATAAGCGGCAGGTAGTTGTAAACGCCGGCCTGCAACTTACGGATATAGCCGCCGCGTACCAGCAACTTATGGGAAATCAATTCGGCGTCCGCCGGGTCTTCGCGAAGAGTCGGGATATATGTTTTTGACCAGAACATAGTCTACCTTTCAAAAGTATCGGCCTTATTGCGCGACTAAGTTAGCCGCAACACCATTGAAGTCAAGGTATTTGCGCTGGCGGGCTGATGGCGTACCGAGCAAAGAGGCTGTCTCATCAGCGCGACTTTGTTGCCAGAATCACAAATTCATTGTAGGGGCGCACGGCAGTGCGCCCGCTCACCTATAGTTTCATCCAATGTTCATGCGGGTCGCCGCCAAGGGCAACCCCTACGAACTGCACGCCACGGCTGGCTTATGTGCCCGAGACCCAACTCGTGGGCAACCTAAAAACGCTTGTCGTTATTTCGCCGTTGACTTTGTTATTTTATTCAGATAGATTTCGCGTTGTCGCCCCCATGGTGTAATGGATAACGCGTCGGCCTCCGGAGCCGGAAATCCAGGTTCGATCCCTGGTGGGGGTATTCACTTTCTCGAAAGCAATTCCCACCCTACTATTTCACTCGCCCCAGCACCCATGATTCATTGCGATGATTGTATTTGGGATTCAGCTTGTTGAGCACCACGTCGACCAGCGACGGTTTGCCATGATGAACAAGCTTGTACTTCCCTAACATTGAAGTCAGCAGGTCTTGATGCTGTATCAGGTTGTCATCGCTGAAAACGACGATGTAGTCCGGAGGTGAGAAAGAAAGCAGTTTTCCCTGTGCCAGCGCCTGATAAAATTCAAGATTACTGTAGATCGTGAAGGCACTCGAGCGGTCATACTGCCAATAGCTCTGCGGCACAAACATACGGCGCTCGGTGCAGTCGAAGAGCACTTTGCGGACATCCGGTTGACGCGACAAGTACACCAACGGATCTACAGCGCCGCGATGCTCATAATTGACTGTAAACGCCGATAGCAGTACCAGATTGATCACGGCAAACCAGACCCATAGTCCGAGGCGAAGTCTGCGCCAACGATTGTGCCAACCGTCACTTTGCGTAAGATAGTAAACTCCGACACAGCCAAGCACGAGCAGAATCGGGAAGATCGGAATGATAAACCGCTCCTGCTTGTTTATGATCAACGAGTGCCCTATCAAGAATGCCATCATTGGCAACCACAAGACAATGTGGTTGCGAATGACACGCCACTGGAAAACGGAACCGACGAATAGAAGCGAAAACGGCGGTACCATGACGCCGAGTAACAGCAGAATGTAATTGTACCACGGCCCTGGAATTGTCGGTGCCGCGCCCAGATTACCGGCTATGTAATTGGTGAAACTGCCGAGGAACTTACCATGTGTCTGGATGTCGATTAAGCCCTGCAAGACGATCATTCCCGCCAGCGCAATTGTGAACGCCGTTGCTTGCCGCCAGACACGACGCCGAATCACCATCGCAATCGGCACAAGCACGAGCGCCATGAGAACTTGCATACGGATCATGAACGCTACGCCGCCGAGCACGCCTGCCAGTACGGCATCACCATCCGACTCTCGCTTCATGCCGGTAGTCGCGAAATACAAACACGGGAATAGGAAGTCGGCGGCCACCATCTCCACCAAATTGCGCACCGCCAGATAGGGCATTAGGAAATGCGCCGCCAATAGTATTCCACCAACCGCGGCAGTCCGTTCATTGGTTTCTTCTTTGAGATATCGATAGCCAAAGATCACCGGCAACAGCGATAGAAGCGCGTGTACCAGGCGATTGAAATACATGTGCGTGTCGAGATGCTCAACACCGAACGCCGATGTGATTTTCATCAGCCCCAACAGGAACAGATTGTACACGGCGCTACGCATAACCCCGATGTCCGGCTTGCCCTCCCAGCGCAAGGTGCCGTCCGGCTGGTAGAGCCCATCATGCAGCCAACTATTGGCGATCTCGATGGTCTCGTAATGGTCGTCATGCGCCATAAATCCCTGCGAGAAAACCACCGCTATCAGCCGCAGCCCCAGCGCAAGCGCAAGGATGATCAAGAACGGGCGCGTGAAAAGAGACGACTTGGGACTCACAATTCCAAGTTAGGTCTTCGCGTGCGCCGAAGCAAGAGGGGAGTTTGGTCGCACGTTACGTCCGCAAGATGAAATCCGAATTCATGCTTGACACCGAAGGCATTTAGTGTATATTT
>JAPLUP010000540.1 GCA_026397575.1 Candidatus Zixiibacteriota bacterium | reverse complement strand
CAGGCGAACTTTATCAAAGACAACCTCGCCAATCACACCGACGTTCCGGTCGAAATCAAGATCATCAAGACGCAGGGCGACAAGATCGATCACCTCTCTTTCTCCGAGATGGAAGGCAAGGGCTTTTTCACCAAGGAACTGGAAGAAGCACTCCTTGGTGGCACGATCGATCTGGCTGTACATTCCTTAAAAGACTTGCAGACCACGATGCCTGACGGCCTCGACCTCGGCGCCGTCTGTTTCCGTGAAGACGCGCGGGAGTTGGCGTTGATCCGTCCTGATTCCTACGACTCCGAGGCTCCGCTTGGTATCAAAGAAGGCGCTACTATCGGTACCAGTTCCGTGCGCCGACAGTGCCAGATAGCGCATCTGGCGCCGACTCTGAAAGTCAAAGACTTGCGGGGTAATGTCCCAACCCGAATCCGAAAACTGCGCGAAGGACAATATGACGCTATCATTCTGGCTAATGCCGGAGTCAGACGGCTCGACCTTGATGTATCCGATCTGAAATTTTTCCTCCTGGGTACATCCTATTTTCTGCCGGCGCCGGCACAAGGCATATTGGGAATACAAGTCCGCAGTGACGATCGTCAAGTAGCTTCGATAGTAGGCGCGCTGGATGATGCGAGTCTTCGCAAGCAAGTGGCACTTGAGCGGGGACTGCTGGCGAGATTTGACGGCGGTTGTCAATTGCCGCTGGCCGTTACTTCTGAGATTATTTACTATGGTTACTTGCTGCGAGCTACGCTTGGAGTTCGTCAGGAAACCGGTTGGGGGACGTTGCGACGGGTGGAACTGATGGGAACCGATATTGAAACCTTGATTACCAGAGCGCACCAATGTCTTACTATACCGGCCGACCCAGCGACGGAACCACACGACCGACCGTGACGGTTCTGATTTCTCGTTCCGCATCCCAACTAACCGACTTCCTGCGTGTCGCCGACGACCGCAATGTCAAAGTTATTCCTTTCCCTCTGCATACAATCGAACCGACGATTGACCGTCTCGACCCGCAAACAGTCACCCACGATTTAGAGGACTGTTCCTGGCTCCTATTTACCAGCGCTAACTCGGTAAGCATCTACTTCGATTTCCTCCACAGGAATGGAATCACAGTCCCAACTAGCGTCGCCATCGGTGTGATTGGTAAAAGGACCGCACAGGAGGTCGAGCAATACGGTTTGCAGGTTGCGCTCTGTCCAGTTGATGAGGTCGCGGAAGGGCTGCTTGATGAGATTCTGCGTTCGGAACCCCAGCGTGAAAAGATGATTATCATCCCGGCAGCCGAGGAGATTCGACCGGTTCTGGTCGAGGGACTGACCCGCACCGGCTACCGTGTGCGCAAGCTCGACATCTATCGTAGCGTCGCCACGCCGCGCAAATTACTTCCTGCCATTGCGGATGAACACATAGATTATTTTTGCATGTTGAGCAGTTCCGCCGTACAACGTTATCATGAGTTGTTCGGCAGTCCGTCCGGGACGGCGGTGTCAGTCGGCAGGATCACCACCGCGACCATGCGCCAACTCGGCTGGGAAAACGTAATTGAATTGCCCGAACCGGACTTGAACCGGCTCTGGGAGGTTATTGATGCATAGTGTCTTCTATCGGCCACGCCGCTTGCGTGTCAATCAACTCATCCGCGATATGGCGGCGGAAACGCAACTCAAACTGAGCGGCATGATCCAACCTTACTTCGTCTGCGAAGGCAAGGACGTCAAGTTCGAAATTCCAAGCATGCCCGGAATATTCCGCGAATCGCCCGACTCGCTCGTCAAATCCATAGACGCTGATTTCAAACTCGGCATCAAACGCGTGATGCTGTTCGGAGTACCCGACACGAAGGATGTCGCCGCATCGTCGGCGATCGGCGAAAACGCCGTCGTCAACCGTGCGATCAGAATGCTAAAAGACAGATTCGGCGAGGAGCTTTTTGTCTCTGCCGATGTCTGCCTCTGCGCCTACACTGATTCCGGGCACTGCGGCGTCTTGGAGGGTAGCGTGATCGACAACGATAAGACTCTGCCACTACTTGCGCAGATGGCCGTTGATCTGGCGCGTGCCGGCTGCGACTGCGTAGCGCCTTCCGATATGATGGATGGCCGAGTTGGAGCTATCCGCGACGGTCTCGAGGACGAAGGCTTTGTCATTACTCTGATTCTCGCCTACAGCGCCAAGTATGCTTCTGCCTATTATGGCCCCTTCCGTGAGGCCGCCGAGTCGGCGCCGCAGAAAGGTGACCGTCAGTCATATCAGATGGATGTTCGCAATCGGCTTGAAGCAGTCAAAGAGGTCACCCTCGATATTGAAGAAGGCGCTGACATGGTCATGGTCAAACCGGCATTGGCCTATCTCGATATTATCTCGGATGTCCGCGCTGCCACCGAGTTGCCGGTCGCCGCTTACAATGTGTCGGGCGAGTACAGCATGGTCAAGCTGATGGTTGAGGCAGGTTATGCCGAAGAAAAGCGACTGGTATTGGAAAACCTGACAGCCATTACCCGTGCCGGCGCTGACATCATTCTCACCTATCATCTGCGAGATATTCTCAGACACGGGTGGCTCAATGGCTGATCCGATCAAATCCCGACAGACCTATGCGCGGGCGACGCAAGTTATTCCCGGTGGCGTCAGTTCGCCGGTGCGCGCATTTCGCGCCGTTGGTGGCGAACCGATCTTTATGGATCGCGGTGAGGGAGAGTTTATGTTCGATCTGGACGGGAATCGCTACCTCGATTTTTGCGGT
>JAPLUP010000547.1 GCA_026397575.1 Candidatus Zixiibacteriota bacterium | reverse complement strand
GTCGGAGAGGTCAAGGTCCGGCAACCGATTCTGCAGATAACGCAATTCGAGGGCTGAGAAGGCGACGGAATTGAGTTGATAGTCTTCGAAAGCCTCCCAAGCCACCGGCACAACCGACTTAACCATCTGTGACATTGCGTTCGCATATTCACGAATCTCCGCCTGCGCGTGCTCATCGAGACGGAGTTTGAGGAAATGGAAGAGATTGTGCAGGTCAATTTTCCAATACCACTGGGTATAGAGAGACAGCGGCAGGCCGATACGGGCGATTTCGCGCGCGATACCGGCATCGACAAATCTCAGGTAGTCGTCATAGAGACTGCGATGGGTGGCGTTAAGGAAGGTCACGAAAGTTTGCGCCAATTCAGGATCGACCTCGCGTTCGTCACGTCCCTGGCGGTTGGTAGTCGACTGGCCCTTGATTTCGCCTAACGCCGGAACATAAAACTGATCTTCCATCACCGAATAGCGGCCGGAGTATTCGTTGACATTGGCCGTTCGATGCCTGATCCATTGACGCGCGACAAAAATCGGCAATTTCACGTGAAATTTGAACTCCACCATCTCGAACGGCGTGGTGTGTTGGTGGCGAAGCAGGTAACGAATCAGCCCCCGGTCTTCCCGCTTTTTCTTAGTGCCTATACCGTAGGAAACCCGTGCCGCCTCGACAATGGCATCATCTGACCCCATATAGTCGAGCAGGCGAATGAAGCCCTGATCGAGGACTTTGATCTCTTTGCCTCTCAAGTCACCCATTTGGTCAGTCATGCTACCTCGGTCAAGATTTGTGTCTCGGTCGAAAGCGTTCCAACTCTTTGCTTGGCTTGTCAAGTAA
This sequence comes from Candidatus Zixiibacteriota bacterium, assembly GCA_026397575.1. Taxonomy (GTDB): domain Bacteria; phylum Zixibacteria; class MSB-5A5; order CAIYYT01; family CAIYYT01; genus CAIYYT01. Next base: position 3,004 of record JAPLUP010000547.1, on the reverse strand, counting down.
GCCAACCGGCGGGCCGTGTCAATATCTTTTCGCGTAGTGGGATTCTGACTGAGGATTGGAGAGAATTCGGCGACATCTTGCACTATGGTCAACAGCTGGAATGTTGGTCGGCAGGTCAGATGCTCACACGAAGCTGCTCTACAAGCTCCGACGCAGAATCAGAATCTGGCTCTGCGGATTGAGGATGATCGCTTGTTGGACGATTTGCATAAGGACATGAGGGGACATGGTGTCAAAATACACCGATTCTGACGAAATGCAAACCTGTGAACGCGCCTAAATTCATATCACTCGGTTAAATGTTTAAAACCGTCATAAATCAGCGGAAATTGTGCCGTTATGCAAATGTTTTCGACTGCGCTTCTCTTGTTTCTGGTGATGGACCCGGTGGGCAATATCCCGCCCTTTCTGACAGTATTGCGAAATGTCGATCCAGCCAGACGCAGGAAGATCATCATTCGAGAGTTGACCATCGCGCTGGCCGTGTTGATGTTCTTTCTTTTCTTCGGCCCTTTCATTCTCAAGCTGCTGCAGATCAAAGGCCCGGCGCTGAGCATTGCCGGTGGCATCATTCTTTTTATGATCGCCATCAAAATGGTCTTCCCCGTTGTCGAGGGAACTCACACGGTCATGGAACGCGACGAACCGTTTATTGTGCCGTTGGCTATCCCACTGGTTGCCGGTCCGTCTGCAATCGCCACGGTCTTGCTGCTGATGACGCGAGAACCGGAGCGTTGGCTGGAATGGGTGCTGGCGCTTGTGTTCGCCTGGATCGTTTGCAGCACGATTCTGCTTATGTCCAACAAGTTGAGTGATCTGCTTGGCCACAAAGGATTGCTGGCCATGGAGCGTCTGATGGGAATGATTCTAACCACGGTCGCCGTGCAGATGTTCGTCACCGGACTGCAGCAGTTCTGGTCACACTGAGGCTCGCCAGAGCGACCGTCGTGGTCGCCCTGTATTTGCGGCGGGAATGGATATATAGGCAACCGCGAGGATTGCACCTACAAAGCTTTGAGGAAATCCTCCCAGGGTGTGGCGAGTAGGGTCTCGGTGGTTGAATGACCGAAAGCGCGGATGATCATTACCGCCTTTTCAACCTGCTGGGGGTCTTCTGATTCGACGATATCAACGACATCATAGCTGCCCATACAGCCGTAGCTTTGTACCCAGTTAGCTCTGGGACACTCTTTCGCCAACCGTTCGCGCACCAGCTTCGCCAGATTCTTTAACCCATCAGGAGTGTCAAACGCGTTGGGACCAAGCTTACTTAAGATAATGTAGGTTGCCATGAATGCTCCTTGTTTACGATCTGTTTCCCTGCCGACAGCGCTACCAGACGACGCTTTACCTCTCTACTCAACTATTCGGAAAATCTCGCGGCTTCCTGACTCGACCAGCAACTGAAATTTCTCGTACCATTTGCGCCATTCCTCGTGTGCCTGAGCATCCTGCAAACGGTCGTCATAATCCGAGAGATTCGAATAGGTGCTTTCGAGCACCAGCGTGTAGGATTTTCCCGTAATGTCAGTCAGAATGCGTTCGGGATTGTAACCGGCCTTCTTCAGAATCGGCTGCCCTTCCTTCCACATGGCAATCGCCTCTCTGGCCTTGCCATACTTGAGATTGAAAATGTCACGAACGAGGATCATCGGATTCTCCCTTCTCAGGTAAGTTGCTGCGCCAATAATAGGCAACTGCGAGCGCGCAGGCAGGTGCCGCCGCCGTACGCAAGCCTACGACGAATACGCGGTGTCTTACCAGACTTGCTCAAGAATTCTGTGGTTCGGTCTTTGGCGTGCCGAGGTAGATGGCGGCCAAGGCGATGACGGCGCCGACTCCCTCCAGTTCGGTCGTCGGACGTTTGAAAAACAGTACATCCCAAACAAACGCCAATGTGGGCTGCAACAACAGGATCAGTCCAACGCGCGAAGCCGAAATTGCCGAAACACGAGCACCGACAGCGCCTGATTCAGCCAAGAAAGTGAACAAACACTCAAGTTTTCGCTTGACTTCTGCCATTAATTATGCAATCCTGCAATGCACCAATTTGGAAGACGGGAATACTACCCTTTGTTTGCATCTACTGCTCAAGAAGGCGAGCCAAAGTCAGAGCGTTTTTCTGCAAATTGCTCTATAGGCCGCTATTATGTCTGCGAGACAAGAGCTGACAAAGTGTATTCAAATCTGAGTTCAAAAACCACATTACCCCAAAACCCTTTACTGACCCTAAAGGCATGGAGGCATCTATGTCATTGTTAAAGACGAAGCATATCGGCTGGCAAGTCCTGTTTCTGATCGGCTTGCTACTACTGAGCCCATCGGCATATTCACAGTCGCCATCAGCATTTTGCGACAATTTTGAGGACGGCGATAGCTGGCAGTCGCGATGGGGCGTGAGCCAGGGGTACCAGACTCTTGTGAGCTCACCGGCGCATTCCGGAACCGGCGCGCTCGAATTCCATGGCGGGTGCGAATCATCTATCTACCGAAAGAACTTCTCGGCGAGTGCAGGCTATTACACTGCATGGGTCAATCAGAGACATTACGAGGCTGGTTTCGCCATGTTCATCCTATTTCAGCCTGGGGGTAGTTCAGAACCTTGGGCCAAGGAGGGCTATGCTCTCTACTTGAGCGCTCAGGACACCCAAATTCCTTCGTTTGTTTTCGAAAGACAATATGATGGCGGCGTCGGTTATGTCCTTGGCACAGGGGTGCCAAGTTTCTTGAAGGATGAATGGATTCAGGTTTTCATCCGCAGGCTGCCGGGCAACACATTTGTCGCAGGTTACGAGCGAAACGGAGTGCGCGACTCCATCGTTTGCTCTGACCCAAATGCCCCGATTGACCCAGCAGGGGAGTACTGTCTTTGGGCCTGCAGTGATGTGCCACCATACACCTACTTCGATGACGTGTGCTATCAAGCACTGCCGCCAGTTCCACAGGCATTCTGCGACCATTTCGATGACGGGTTAGCAGACTGGACTCCGTTTCATTCTACACC
>JAPLUP010000472.1 GCA_026397575.1 Candidatus Zixiibacteriota bacterium | reverse complement strand
GACAGCACGGTTGACATCTCGGATGTGGTGTATCTGATCTCGTACATCTTCTCCGGCGGACTCGCGCCGTGTGCGGGGTGTAAGTAGAACAACATAACGCGGCAGGTTAGACCACTGCCGCGCACGAACCTAGTTCTGGATTCCAGCTTTCGCTGGAATGACAACAACAGGACAACGCCGTCAGGAAGGATTCCTGACGGCGCTGTTTTTCTTGTCTCTATCCTGTGCACGCTTTACGTCTCGTGCCCTCGACATCTTTGAGACTATTTACGGACAGGGGGCAGGACCGCCGGAGAAGATGTAGGCGACCAGATAGACGACATCCGAGATGTCAATGGTGCCGTCGCAGTTGGCGTCACCAGCAGCGCGGGTAGGCACCGGCGTGGGTCCGCCCGCGAATATATATTGGACGATGTAGGTAGCGTCGGCGATGTTGATGTCGTGACTGCCATCGGCATCACCATGACGAAACATACCCGAACAATCGTATTTCATCATCCAATAGCTTTCGGCAACCTTGTCATTGGCATCAAGCGCGCGCGCGCGGATGAGGTAGCTCAGGCCTTGCTGCAAAGAGGAGGCAGGCAACGTGGCTTTCCAGCCGTTTAGCGGATCAAGGTCGGTGCCAAAAGCAATATAAGTGATCGTTTCGAGCTTTGTGTGTAACGCAATGCCAAGATCGATGGGGTATTTCGTGTTGTTGGGAAGATAGCCGAGCAGAAGCGAATCACCGCGCACTAACAAGAATGATTCGCGAAGCAGGCCACCGACCGGATCATAGTAGGTGACCGGGAAACTATCCGACGTGGTGCTCGTATAATTGACTTTCTGTACGGCGAGCCAGTGACCAAAGGGATTGCGGATAGCCAGCGCGATTGTCGATTGTTCGCCAAGATAGTTGGTTTTGAACCATTCCCAATCGGGTTTGCGTTTGACATCGGCTACAATCCTGCCGTTGTGCGTCTTGAGGTGATCGGTCAGTGCATACACGAGATCGTCATCCTCGGTGCCGAGGCTACTCCGAGTCTTGAATATCTGCGCCAGTTTCTCGACCATCTGCGGAATGGTCAGGATATTGGCGCCGTCTGCCATCAGCTCAAGGTAGCCCTTGTCATACCAGTATTTGAAAAATGACGCAAAGATAGCGGGAGCACTGTAGTACTCACCATACTCGCCATTGTATTCATGGTTACCGTCGTTGGCGTTGCCGTTGACATCACCGTAATCATTGCGTCTAAGCAATTGAAGATTGCGGTCCTCGTAGGTCGGCAGATTTCGATATCCGAAAGTTACGGCAATCGGGTTTTCATCTTGTATGGTAACCGTGACGGTCTCAGCGCCACAGGTTGTCATTTTGTCGGTGCGGCCGCTGAATTTCGGTTCCAGCGGTTTGAGATCGTAATAAACCGAAACCGTATCGCTCATGAAGGTGGAATCAAAATCGGTGATCGACACGCGCAGCAGATAGTTGCCCTCGGTCAGGCCGTACGGTTGCCAGAAGCTGGACCAGCCATCGTCAGTTGTAGCCGGAAAAACGCCGGAACGCAACGCGATTCGACCGTCGAAGTCGGCGCCAAACTTGTACCATTGGCCTGCCCTGAAGTATTCGAAGCTGGCGCTTTCATATTGGACAGAATCACGCAGTTCAGCAACCCAAATGACATTGCCCGGCAGAATGGTACCGGAATCGCCGGGGATGATGAAGTGCGGCTGAGGCTGCAAACCGTTTCTGGTGTAACCGATGCTGAATAAGTGAATCGAGCCGGGGAAGTTGTAGTACTCGTTCTGCGCCAGATCGGTCAGCCCTTCGCCCCAATCGTTGTAGTTGATGCAGAGATAAGGGGTCGAATCCATGGCGATGCCCGGGTACATAGCCGACATATCGTTACCGTAGTAGATGCAGGCGAAATAGGGACCGTATACTGCCGTCGGTTGTTCGAGGGGGATAATGATTGAATAGACTCCGGGGCCGGGGATACTAACCGCATATTCTTCGGAGAGGTAGATCAATTCATAAGGCACCGGACAGGCGGGCGAAGAATAGATGGGGTCGAGCGAAGCCAGGAAGACCTGCATGTTGATAGTGCCGGCGTCATTGAGAACCAGCGTCTGACCGATGTGCGTGACGACAAACGGATAGGCGGTATCGCATCCAAAATTGGGGAAGAGCAAGTCCTGATAGGCATAATAGATCTCGTCCCCTACCAGCCAGCCGGACAACGCCTGAATTGGTTCGTTGACATAGACCGTGCAATTAGACGCAAAATTAAAAGTTTTCTTTAAGGGCGCAATTCCCGATGCCGGCGCCGATGGGAGCGGCTTCAATGTGCCGTGACGCACCTTGTCTGTCTGCGACTTGGTGTGCCACGCCGCTTTGCCGGCGGCAGGTGCAACCGGTTTGTCAGATGTCGAGGAGCCAAGAGAGATGGCGAAAATCGTCAAAGTGATGGCCAACAACCCAGCGATTTGAGATAATCGATTCATAGGATAGTATATCGGCAGAGGTTGGTGAGGATTTCAGTCGGCGGCAGGTCTAAACAAACGAGCCAGTTGAGCAGAATCGACTTGATTTTCACCTGCGGAGTTCAATATTGGCAGCGTACATATTTATATCCCGTAACTTGTGGAGGAAAGATATGAAGAGAACAGTTACAGCCATCTGTGTGGCGACTTGCCTGATGATTTCGCTACTGGCAATCTCATCCGCTCAGGCCGTCAACTCGGCCAAGCAGGCAGAGTTGCTTGCATCCTGTCAGAAAATCCAGCAGTATCTCACACTGCCGCCAGAAACATCAGCCGAACAGTGCGCTCTGGTGGCGCTGGATATTGCGGTCGCGCAATCGCAACCTCTCGACGAATCGGTGGACATCGCGGAAGTGCTGCGTCAGGCGAGTTCGTTCACAACTTATGGGGTGCAGTCGGACACGTTTTATTACTGGTCGACTGATCCCACTGATCACTGGGAAGGCATTCACCGTTCAACTTACACATACTCAGGCATCAGGCAAATAAGTGAAGTGGAACAGGATTGGGACAGCGACAGCGCGAGATGGGTGAATGCGAATCAAACGCTCACCTATTACAAGGGCGACGGGACACTGGATTCGGTGAAACAACAGGAATGGCAGACAGATCACTGGCTCAACACGTACTTGACAAGTTTCACATACTCCGGCGGCATGACGTCGACAACTCTGATGCGGAATTGGTCTGGCTCGGCTTGGGTCAACTACCTGCGAACTACGGCAACATATTCTGCCGGGCGCCTGGCTACATCAACAACCGAACTGTGGCAATCCGGTACCAGTACTTGGGCGAATTCTGCCAAGGTCACTTACACTTATGACGGTAGTAATAACTTGACGGAATACCTCATGCAGACATGGTCGGGCTCCTGGGTCAATCAGATACGGACTACAATGACCTACAACGGTTCCGGTGACGAAACCCAGAGCATCATGCACTCTTGGCAGGGTGGTGCTTGGGTGGCCGCCAGTAAATACGACTACTCCTATGATGGGTCCGGAAATGAGATTCTTGATGTGTACTCGATTGCGGCCGGGTCATTGTGGATTGCATATGACGCTGATACCTCCAAATGGTCGGGCGGAAAGAACACGGAAATAGTACACAATCACATGCTTCCGTCTCCGTCAGTGTTTCGTTCACAATTTACTTATGACGGCAATGGCAACAGAACGGTAGATTTGGGTCAGGATTTGTCGGGGTCAGAATGGATTAATTCCGATCGAGGCGTGTTTGTCTATCAGACGCTGGCTGTCGAGGTGGACAACGGTCGCATGCCGTCGGTGTTCGAACTGTCTCAGAACTACCCAAATCCGTTTAATCCGTTGACGGTAATTCGCTACAGTTTGTCGCGGCGGTCGCCGGTGGAAATCGCAGTTTTCAATGTGCTCGGTCAGGAAGTGAAGAGACTGGAGAATAGCCTTCAGCCGGCCGGTGTCTATGAGACGACTTGGGATGGCACTAACCGGACGGGCGAGAAGGTGGCAAGCGGTATCTATTTCTATCGAATCAAGGCGGGAGAGAATATTGAAACCCGCAAGATGCTACTGCTGAAGTAACCTTAGGTCAAAATCGGCGCGTCTACGCGTTGGTGAACGATAGCGAGCGGCAGTCCCGATGGGGCTGCCGCTTCTGCTTTCAAGGGAATACTGTGGTCGACAGACGATTATGTCTGCTGGTTTTCCGTGATTCTCGGGTACATGGGAGCATGTCGAGCGCACATGTGCGAAACCGTACAGTACTCGGTCAACGTGCAGGCCGCTGGCGCTATGACACGAGAACCAGCAGGAAGGGCTTGACTTTCACGCGTTGGAACGCATATTTCCTGTATATACGCGTGCAGCAAGTAACAATTAGAGGAATGACATATGAAAAAGATAGCTATGGTTATTGGCTTGTCGGCTTACCTGCTATCGCTGCTTCTGGCAGCAGGCGTGACTCAGGCAAAGGATTTGGATAGGCAATCCGAATTGCTAAGAAGCTGCTTGCGATATGAGCAGAACCTGACCATGCCCAAGAGCGCTCCGGCAGACCAGAAGGTGCTGTTGGCGCTGACGCTGGCGTCGGCCGAAACCGGCATCTACGATGCCGCCGATTGGATAGCCGTTCATCGTCAGGCAGGGACTCGCACAACCTATCTGGTGCAGTCGGATACGTTTTATCTCTGGTCGACTGATCATTGGGAGGGCAATCACCGTTCAACCTACACGTATTCGGGCACCAGAAGAACGGGTGATGTGG
>JAPLUP010000270.1 GCA_026397575.1 Candidatus Zixiibacteriota bacterium | reverse complement strand
AGAACGCGGTCGAAACGTTAGTGCGTTTTGCGGCCGTGTCGATAGAAAACGCCAATCTGATGAAGGAGCGGCTGGAGCGACAGAAGCTGGAGCAGGAACTCGTGGTTGCGCGACAGGTTCAGCAGGCACTGCTACCTTCCAATGCGGAAGCGTTCGAGCACGCGTCAATTGCAGCAGCTTATCTGCCTGCGGGGCAGGTCGGTGGCGATTATTATGACATTATTCGTCTGTCGCCTCACGAATTCGTCATAATCGTCGGCGATGTCAGCAACAAAGGCATGCCGGCAGCGCTCATGATGACGGCCGTACGGTCGGTGTTTCGGATGGAAGCGGGCAAAAACGTTGACATCGACCAGATGATTACCGATCTGAACGCCTTTCTCTGTGATCAGGTGCTCAAAACCGAGAACATGTTCATTTCGCTGGCGTACGCCTACTTCAACCTACGGATGATGACCTGTACTCATGTCAACGCGGGACATCTGGCGCCGATACATTTTCACAAAAAGACGGCCGAAATTACCGTTTGGAAGACCGGCGGGACCGTGCTGGGACAGTTCCCTAGCTTCGTATACCAATCGGAGAACGTACCGCTGGAAATCGGAGATCGAATTCTCTTCTATACTGACGGCATAACCGAGTGCGAGAACTCAGAGGGGCAAATGTACATGCGCGAGCGGTTGAACAAGTTCGTACTCAAGAATGCTGAGCGCGAGCCGGAGGAATTCATCTCCATGCTCACGCAGGAGGTCGATGATTTCAAGGGCGATCCCAATAAGCCACAGGGCGACGACATAACCACGCTATTGATAGAGATAAAATGAGCGGGCAAGTCTACAAATTGACCATCTTTCCGGAAAAGGACCATTTCGGTCGGTGCTATGCGGTAGCGAGCGAAGTTGCCCGGCGCTTGGGGTTTGATCCGGAGGAGGAGTTTCGTTTTGCCGTTTGTGTTTCAGAAGCATACACAAACGCCTTCATCCACGGCAACAAATCGAATCCTTCCAAATCGATCAACGTGGTTTTTGCCTGGGACGAGGAGACCGTTCGCGTCGACGTTGAGGACCAAGGTGAGGCGAAGCCGGAAGCCCTGCATCTGGACGATTCGCGACCGGACATCGATTGTGAAAAAAGTGGCGGTCGAGGAGTGGGTATCCTGAAACTATTTGCCGATAAAATGGAAGTGGATGAACGACGAGAAGGGGGGCTTCGAGTGAGCATTTCCTTCCGGCTGCGCAAGAAGAATTCGCAAGTCGGCGTTCAGTTGCAAAAGACAAACGGAGGAGTAAATGGAAATCAGAGTAACTGAAAATGGGGACTACATCACCCTCAGTCTGAAAGGGCGTCTCGACTTTGCCAGTTCTTCCAATCTCAAAGAAGAGATTCTCAAACGCGTGGCTCAGGGGAGAAATCGGATCATTTTGAATCTGGCTCAGATTGACTTTATCAACAGTTCCGGGTTGGAAACATTGGTCTCCATACTCAAAGAGGTGCGATTGGCCAAGGGACGCTTGCTGCTGTCCAATCTGGCAAGCTACGTCGAGGAGATATTCGAGATCACTCAGTTGTCTCATATTTTCGAGATTTATCCGAGCGAAGCGGAAGCTCACGAGGCACTGACCGCCTCGCGCGTGAATGTGAGTTAATAGCTATTGTCGAGGAATAATACCATGAGCAGTGACAGCACGTTGCTGGAGGGATTGCTGGAAAAACTGTCGAGTGCTGATGCATTCGACCGCGAGGACGCGATTAGCGAGCTGAGCAGGATTGACGACATTCAGGCAGACGCGGCGCTGGTTACCGCTCTGGAAGACCCTGACAAGGGTATTCGCGAAACCGCCGGGGAGGCGATCGTACGACGACGCTCGTCACATGCTCCGACCTTTCTCTGTCAGTACCTTGCAAACGAAAGCATCGGCACCCGCAATCTTGCCTCGGAAATCCTGACGGCTCTCGGCAAACAGTCGGTACCGGCGTTGTCGGAAAAGGTCTTTGATCCCGATCGGGACGTCCGCAAGTTTGCCGTGGACATTCTCGGTTCTATCCGCGACGCATCGTCGATTGAAGTCGTCGTTAGGGCTCTCAGTGATTCGAGTCTGAACGTTGTCTGTTCAGCCGCCGAAGCGCTAGGACTGCTGGCCAATCCGAAATCCGTGGGGCCTTTGGTGGAAACCTATGATCGTTTCGCGGAAGCCAGAGCGCAAATTATCGAGGCATTGGGGAGAATCGGCGATCACAGCGCCATCCCAGTTCTCGTGAGAGCGCTTGACGACACTGATCCAGTCGTTGTTTTCACCGCCGTTGAGGCGATGGGAAGTATGCGGACGCGCGAGGTCGAACCCTACTTGCGCAAGTTGCTAAAACGGGAAGACAGTGCTCTGCAGGAAGCAGTTGTCGGTTCTCTGATCAAACTTGCCCATGCAACCGATCATTCGGTTCTCGATGACCTGCCTGCCGCTCAGCTTCAGATTTGCTTGACACGGGCGATCAAAAGTGGCGATCGGCAAACCAAATTGTTTGCACTTGAAGAACTTCGAAGCTGGGAAACGCCGGCTGCCGTCGATCTGTTGCTTGGGGCACTGGCGGATCCCGACGAGGACGTGGCGCTTAAAGCCAAGGAACTGCTGACCATCACCGCCACGGCGGCGGCAGAGAAAATTTCGCAGGCGTTGCGCCATGCTTCACCCGTGGTGGCCTGTAGTCTTCTGGACATGATAGCCGCCACCGGCAATTCGCACTTCATCCTCGACGTGCTGCCGCTGGTCGACAACGCCGACGATGGTGTCCGAGAACGCGTGACCTCGGCTTTGGGCAGGATTGGCGATCAGCAGGTCATACCGCTACTGACAAAGCTGGCGACCGATCATGTAGGACATATCCGCTCGGCTGCTTTCAAAGCTATGGGATGGATTGGTGGTAATTCAGCCCTGGACACGTTGTTTGCCGGTCTGGATGATCCCTATCCGGATGTCCGCCAGGCCGCTCTCGGTGCAATCGTTCTGAGTTCCAGCGCGGATGCCATCGCCCGTCTCAGAGAGGATCTCAATCACCAATCGCCGTTGCGCCAGATAATGGCGGCACAGGCGCTTGGCTGGATAGGGGAAAAGGCAGTGGTGGAACCGCTAATCGGCGCGCTGAATCATCCCGAATGGGAAGTCCGCAAGTCAGCCGTGGAATCACTCGGTCGCATCGGTGACAGAGCGGCTATCGAGCACATCAAAATACTCCTCAACGATGAGGAGTCACAAGTGCGCAGGTCAGCTATCGACGCGTTGGTGGCCTTGGCCGGCGATGACGCTTATCGCGATATCCTCTCTTTGCTTGACGACGAAGATCTCTGGGTCAGATTCCATGCCATCAATACGCTGGGCCGAATCGGTAATCCCGATGCAACCACTCAGATCGTGCAGTTTCTCACTGACGAAGACGACGTTCTGCGAGTGGCAGCTGCCAAATCGCTCTCCATGTTGCAGGACAAACGGGCGCTACCGTTCCTGCGCAGCCAGGCGAGCGATGGCAATCGAGATGTGGTGGGCGCTGTGAATGACGCAATTACCAAGATCGAAGGGGTGGCCTGATGGATACTCATAAGATACTGATCGTCGATGACGAGTTGCTGATTCGCGACCTGCTTTACGACTACTTCCTTTCCAAGGATTATTCCATTATGACCGCCAACAGCGCCGAAGAGGCGATGGAAATAGTTGAGCAGCATGACGATTTCGACGTTGTTCTGACTGACATAAAAATGGGTGGCATTGACGGGCTACAGCTTGTTGAGGACCTCAGACAAAGCCACAGGAATCTGCCCGTCATCGTTATGACCGCCTTCCCCTCGGTGGAAACGGCGGTGGAAGCTTTGCGGAAGCGTGTCTACGATTACATTGTCAAGCCATTCAATATCAACAGACTTTATTCCGTGGTCGAAGCGGCTGCGAAAAAACACGATCGTGACAGGAAGGCTCACGAACAGGAGGTTGTCAATGGAGAGTAAGCTGCTTGTGGTTGATGATGAGGTGTTCGTGAGAGAATTGCTCGCAGAGTATTTTACAAAATTGAATTATCAGGTACGAACAGCCGGTTCGGCAGCCGAAGCTATTCAGCTAGCGGGGACGGAGAGCTTTCATGCCGCTTTGATCGACTTGCGCATGCCTGATGCCACTTGACAACATCGTCACCAGAGCCGTGGCTGCACAGAGACATCGCGCTGAGATCAGTCAACTCCGGGAACGTGTCACAGAACTCGAAGCACGCGTGGCCAACCTCAGGAAGAAGGAGAATCGAGAAGGCGTCGACGTGGGCACGCGACGCTTCACTATCATCGAGAAGGGAATGGACGGGGAACCGTTCCAAGTGGAGCAGCCGGCTCTGACAGGTTCCCAGCGTCACCGTATCAGAGAAGTCGCCAGACAGGATCCGTTATACGAAGAGGCGGGGGCTTCCCGGCGTGAATTCCGAGGCAAGGCAGTGTCGTTCATGGAAGAATCGAGTTAGGCCTATCGACCGTAGGACACGGTGATCATGTTGCAGACAGAAAATCGGAATCTTGAACTCAGTCGTGAAGACTTTGTCGCTTTTCGCGATTTTATC
>JAPLUP010000359.1 GCA_026397575.1 Candidatus Zixiibacteriota bacterium | reverse complement strand
GATGATTGAAGCAAGAGAACTGTGCAAGAACTTCAAAGACAAAAAACGCGGTGTGGTCAAAGCCGTCGACAAAGTGTCGTTCAGCTGCAAAGCGGGCGAAGTCTAAGGTCTGCTGGGCCCCAACGGCGCCGGTAATACCACGACCCTGCGCATTTTGTCCACGGCTCTAAAGCCAACCTCAGGCACTGCCATCATTAACGGTACCGATGTCACTGTCGACTCCCAGAAAGTGCGCTCCCAGATCGGGTTTTTGTCAGGCAATACCGGCTTGTACGGCCGTCTTACCGCCCGCGAAATGGTGGCCTACTTCGGCAATCTGTATGGCATGGAAAAACAGACCATCCGTCGGCGCACCGACGAACTGTTCGCGCTGCTCGACATGAAAGACTTCGCTGATTCCCGCAACGAGAAGCTCTCGAGCGGTATGAAACAGAAAGTCTCAATTGTCCGTTCGGTGCTGCACGATCCGCCGGTCATGGTCTTTGATGAACCGACCAGCGGCTTGGATGTCATGAGTTCCCGCACCATTGTCGACTTCATCAAACACTGTCGCGATTCCGGCAAGTGCGTGATTTTCTCAACGCACATCATGTCGGAAGCCATGCGCTTGTGTGACCGGGTGGCGATCATTCACAACGGCCACATCTATCGTGAGGGCACGGTCAATGACCTCCTGCAAGCGACCGGCCAGAACAACCTTGAAGATGCTTTCATCAAGATCGTGGGAGAGTGAACAATGCAGATGCGAAATATCGGAACCATTTTCCGCAAAGAATTCAAGGACACAATCCGCGATCGCCGCACTATGCTCTTTGCCTTCGTCATGCCGATCGTCGCGATGCCGCTGCTGATGACGGTCATTTTTAAGATTCAGATGTCCGCTGTCCAGAAGATCGAAGGGAAGCGCTCGGAAATCGTCATTCAAAATATCGCTCAGCTTCCGCTGGAACTGCGAGACTCTCTTATGACCGATACCACGTTTCAGGTCAAGACCGAAGCCGATTTCGCCGGCAAAACGCTTATGGACGAACTCAAACAGAAGGCATTTCAGGCGCTCGTCGTCGTGCCCGACAATTTCGCCAAAGCTATCGAACTCGAGTCGCCAACCGATATCGAAATCTACTATGACCGCGCCGAGGAAGTATCTGATGCCGCCTACAGCAAGCTGAAGGACGTCATGTCGCGCTACCGTGATCGGATTATCTTGTCCCGGGTCGTTAAACGCCAGATCTCCGAAGACGTACTCAAGCCCTTTGAAGTTCAGGGTAACAGTGTTGCATCTGCCAAAAAACTGGCGGGGAAGATGCTCGGCGGCATCATTCCCTATTTTCTGATTCTCACATGCTTCCTGGGCGCTATGTCTCCCGCAATTGACCTTGGGGCAGGGGAGAAGGAACGTGCTTTTTTCAAGTACATGGCCAATGACGTGGCTATGCAGCAGATGAAGGGGATGCTCAACATTCAGCTTGATATCCAGACTGTGATCTTAATCCTTGCGATAATCATTCCGCTGGCAGGCATCTTTGCAGCGATCCTCTTGTCGCTTTCAATTTTCGCCAAATCGGCCAAAGAGGCACAGGGCTATGTCGGCTTCCTCAACATCTTTTTAGTGTTGCCCGCATTTGTTTCAATGGTCCCTGGCGTCGAATTGAACTATCAGATGGCGCTGATTCCCGTCGTCAATATCAGTCTGATCATCAAGAACGCCATTGCCGGTACTATTGAATGGAACTACGTGATCACTGCCTTCATGTCGCTATTTGCTCTTGCAGCGCTAGCGCTATATTTCGCCAAACGCTGGTTTGAACGCGAGGAAGTACTATTTAGAATGTAGCGCCACCCCTTGTGCGTTGCGCGAAACCATTATGGGCGGACCTTGTGTCCGCCCTTGCTTCTTTCGGCGCCTTGAGACAGAGATGTCGATATCCCAACTCTCGAGTAAAGTACAGAATGGCCAGACTTGCTAATCAGGCGGATGCAAGTATATTACCCCGGTATGCCTATCCAGCCGCCGACTACTGCTTCCACTGAACGCCAAGGTTTTGCCCACCTCCTCCGCGCGCTCCGTCACCGTAACTACCGACTTTTTATCACCGGCCAGAGTTTCTCTCTCATCGGTACTTGGATGCAGTCGATCGCTCTCAACTGGCTCATTTACCGCTTGACCGGATCGGCCTTCCTACTCGGCGTAGTCGGCTTTACGAATCAAATACCGGTAACCATCTTCGCGCCGTTAGCAGGCGTCTTTGCCGATCGCTGGAATTTGCACCGCACGATCATCATAACGCAAACTCTGGCGTTGATTCAGGCGTTCCTGCTTGCGGCGCTGGTTTTCACTCAGACAGTTCAAGTCTGGCAGATCATCACGCTCAGTCTTATGCTGGGTTTCATCAACGCTTTCGATACTCCCAGTCGTCAGTCGTTTATCGTCCAAATGGTGGATGACAAACGCGATCTCAGCAACGCTATCGCTCTCAATTCCAGCATGGTCAATGCCGCGCGCCTGATCGGCCCGTCGATAGCGGGAGTGCTGATCGCCTGGGTAGGGGAGGGGGCTTGCTTTCTCGTCAATGGTTTCAGCTACATGGCGGTGATTATTGCCCTGCTGGCGATGCGCGTTGCGCCCAGGCCAAACTCCGGCAATGGCGGCAATGTCATCACGAACCTCAAAGAAGGTATTCGCTATGCTTTCGCGATACCACCGATACGATCGCTGCTGCTCTTGATGGCGGCGGTCAGTATCATCGGCCTGCCATACCCGTCATTGCTGCCGATTTTCGCCAAAGACATTCTGCATGGCGGTCCGCGCACGCTCGGTTTCCTGATGGGAGCCACCGGAGTCGGCGCGCTTTGTGGCGCGATTTATCTCGCATCAAGACGCAATGTTATCGGCCTCGATAGAGTGCTCTCGCTGGCTGCCGGACTGCTCGGCATCGGACTCATTTTCTTCTCGCTGTCTCGCGTCTTCTGGCTGTCACTCGGCATGATGTTTTTCATCGGTCTCGGCATGATGACACAGGTTGCCTCCACCAATACGCTTTTGCAGACCATCGTCGATGATGACAAACGCGGTCGC
>JAPLUP010000305.1 GCA_026397575.1 Candidatus Zixiibacteriota bacterium | reverse complement strand
GCACGGCGAGCATAGTGGAATAGGGGTGCTGGAGGACGTATTCGTAACTGCCCGGTGTCACGTCAAGATTGCCATTTAGGACAGTGCGCTGGATATAGTCCTGCTTTACGTTAAACCGTTTTGGAGATTCCACCATGAACCCGAAAGACAGGTATGGGTTTGCCTCAACTATCATCCCTAATCTTGCCCCAATTGCACTGTAACGACTCTTGATATTGTCAACATTCCGCAAAGAGTAGCTTGGCGGATCACCTCCCGTATCGTTGAACACGAAGCTTGAATAATCCCAGTAGTAATCTTCACTGCCATGGAAGTACGTGAGAGTTGCCCCGACGGAGACGCGGGGAGACAACTCCACTGCTGCGGCGGCAGACCACTCTCTGATGCCACCGTTTCCTTCTTCGAGCGCCTTCTCGCTGCCATTAAGGCCTGGATAAAGAAAAGTGTAAGTTCGGTCAAATGACATCGTGCGATTAACGCCGAAGGCTACTACGAATGATCCTCGATATGTCGGAACAGGAACGGCAAGATTAAGGGAACTCAGCCTCGTTTTGGAGAAATCGTTACGCGCTACTGAAGATCCGTAGGAAGATGAATTGCTGACCTTCTCATTAGAGAGGCCTGCGTAAAACTCGGGTCGCATTATGCGCACAAGCGCAGCCGGATTGTATACAATTGCGGTGCCATCTAGAGACGAAACAACGACCGCTTCACTCATGCCGACAGCGCGGCCACCGACGCCGAAGAAATTTCCAGCGGACACTTCACTGATTGCATTTCCTTGGGCAAGAATAGTTGTAGCCGAACACGTCAGCAGCATTACGAGTAGAGCAATGTATGCGAAGATCCTTGTCATTCTTTCCTCACTTTCCACCCCGGCGTTTGGGCGGTTTCTTGTCCTCAACTTTGGCAGGTTCTTTTGGCTTGTCGGGCGGATTGGTGACAGTTCCGCCACCGGTTGCGGTTCCTCCCGACGGTGTGACGATGACTGGTGGGATTGTAGTACCAGTGTTGAAACTGGGAGGAGGCAGCGTGTCTTTCAGAATGTTGCCGGGCAAGGGCAAAGCGTACGGTGGCTCCAACCCACGTCGAATACCCGGCTTACTGCCCTGCTCCACTTGCCCGCCACTGTTGTTGCCGTTGCCACTGTTGCTATAGTAATAGTCCCACCACCAAGGGTAAGCATAGTACTCTCCCCAGCGGGAATAGTCCCAGTAGTAATTGGGATAGTAGCTATAGTAGTAGCCATAGGGGTACTGCTGATAATCCTGATGACAACTCACGCAATCGCGATTACCGTTTGCATGTTCAGTAGTCTCTCCGGTGTTATCGGCCTGCATCACCGACGGATGCTTGATGATGGTGTAGCATCCGTGAATTGTGATCAGAGCGCCGATAAGGATCGCGCCGATGATGAATATCTTCTTGGTCACAGGATCACCTCACAGTCAGAGTTTAGAAGAACTCGAGATATGTTATTCGCAATCCCCGGGTGAAGGAATTGACATCGGCACGGTTCTCAAAGAGATTTTCCAGGTCAAGACCCAATTCCAAGCGTTCCGAGAAAATCCACCGGATTCCGACGTTGAAATAGCCCCAACCCTTCCCCGAATGTATGGTCACATCGTTTAGATTAGCCTTGTCATACTTATTGTCATTGAGCGCCAAG
>JAPLUP010000715.1 GCA_026397575.1 Candidatus Zixiibacteriota bacterium | reverse complement strand
GATGATTCCCGGAGTCTCCAGCGCCATTCGCGACGTACAAATTGATGAATCGAGCATGAAGCGCGTCGAGGCGATTATCCTGTCGATGACCCCCGATGAACGCTCCAAACCCACGATACTGAATGGTTCACGACGCGCGCGTATCGCCGCAGGTTCCGGTACTTCCGTTCAGGAGGTCAATCGGCTGTTGCGGCAGTTCGAGCAGATGCAGAAGATGATCAAGCAGATGCGCGGCGGCAAGTTTAACAAGAAGATGATGCCCGGGCTGTTTCCCGGTTAGTAAGAATACAAATAACAATTTGCTTCACTCTTATGGAGGAATACATTGGCGATAACGATTAGACTAAGACGAATGGGAGCCAAAAAGCGCCCGATGTACCGGTTTGTGGCGATTGACTCGCGCCGCGCCCGCGAAGGACGCTTTGTTGAGATGCTCGGTCACTACAACCCGATTGTCAGGCCGGCGACGATTTCGATTGACGAGGAGAAGGTGTTTCACTGGTTGAAAGAAGGCGCGACGCCCTCCGAAACTGTGCATACGCTCTTTTCACAAATCGGCATCAATGAGAAGTGGGAATTGCTTAAGCAGGGCAAGGACGCATCCGGCGTGGAAATCAAGACCATGATAGTGGAGCGCAAGAAGAGATCGCGCAAGGCGAAAAAGGCCTCTGTGACTGAAGAAGAAGCGGCGAAATAGCAGAGCGTGAGTGGGGGAATCGCGTAGAGCGGCCATAGGCCTTGACACCCGATTCCAATTGGCTGGAGATGATTTCGAGGCACGCATTTAGGGATGAACACTGAAAAACGGGAGAAGAATCTGTGAAGGAATTTGTCGAAACCATCATCAAGGCGCTTGTTGACAATCCTGATGCAGTAGTGCTCAAGGAAATCGAAGGAGAGCGAACCACGGTATTCGAAGTGCGGGTCGGTCCCGGCGACATGGGCAAGGTCATTGGTAAAGGCGGTCAAACGGCCAAGGCTATCCGCACGATCATTATGGCGATCTCAGCCAAGAAGGGCAAGCGGGCCCAGTTGGAGATTCTGGAATAGGTCAAGAGCTTTACGCCATCGGCAAGATCGTCCGAGTCCGCGGCCTTGAAGGCGAAGTGGTCGTCCAGCCGCTGACTGATTTTGTCGATCGTTTCCACGATCTAAGTGAAGTTTTCCTTGAGGGCGAGACGGTTAATCTTTTTACTGTCAAGTCAGTAAGGATTCATCAAAACAGTGTTCTGATGCGGTTTGACGGGATAGACTCTCGTAACGCTGCGGAGGAGTTGGTAGGCAGGTTTGTCTCGGTCACGAAGGCCGATCTAATCGACCTGCCGGAGAGTACGTTCTTTCAGTTCGACATCATCGGTATGCAGGTTTGCTCCGAGGATGGTCGATTGCTCGGCACAATCGCCGAGATAATCCCGATGCCGGCCAATGATCTCTGGCGCGTGGAAGGTGAAGTAGAGTTTCTGCTTCCGGCAATCGCGCAAGTGATTGTGAAGGTCGACACGAAGGAACGCAAAGTGATAGTTCGCTTGATGGAAGGTTTGATCGAAAGTCAATAGTTGCGAAAATGAAGATCACGATACTGACCATATTCCCGGAGTTTTTCGCGTCACCGCTTGAGCAGTCACTGCTTAAGAAGGCGATTGATTCGGGCACCATTGAGATCGAGATGGTTGATATCCGGAATTATGCGCACGACAAACACAAAACGGTTGATGACACTCCGTTTGGCGGCGGTGGTGGCATGGTGATGAAAATCGAACCGCTGTACGATTGCCTGAATGATGTTGTCAGCAGGAGTACGCCGCAGAATCGACGCATCATGTTGACCTCGGCATCGGGGCGGAAGTTCGATCAGAAAACGGCGGTGGAGTATTCCCTGCTCGATCATCTGATCATCATCTGCGGCAGATACAAAGGCGTGGATGAGCGCATCACGAAGTTCTTTGAGATTGAGGAAGTCTCTATCGGAGATTATATCATCAATGGCGGCGAGACCGCGTCGCTGGTAGTGTTGGAGTCGGTGTTTCGGTTGATTCCGGGCGCCATCAGCAGTATTGAATCGGCCATGAGCGACTCGTTCAGCGAGGATCTGCTGGGTGCGCCGGTATACACTCGTCCCGCCGAATTTCAGGGTACCAAGGTACCACAGGTGTTGATTGAAGGGAATCACGCGCGGCAGCAGCAATATCAGCGCTGGGCGGCGCTACAACGAACAATGAATAATCGTCCCGATCTGCTCTGGCATTCAGAGCTGACGGATGAAGATAGATCGATGATGCAGCTTATTGCTGCAGGTAATGAATTTGATAATTGCTTTTAGGAGGATACAATGAATCTGGTAGACAAATTCGAAGAAAAATACTTGAAGGAGCAAAAGGTGAATTTTGCTCCGGGTGATACAATTGCCGTGCATCAGACGATCGAGGAAGGGGACAAGACCCGTATTCAGGTCTTCCAAGGCGTGGTGATCGGCAAGCGCGGCAGCGGCACCGGCGCGACGTTTACCGTCCGCAAAATGACTGCCGGTATTGCCGTCGAGAAGATTTATCCGGTGCATTCGCCGAACATTGCCAAGATCGAAAGAATTCGCGAAGGCAAGGTGCATCGCGCCAAGTTGAACTACCTCCGTCAGCGCGCCGGCAAGTCGGCCCGTATCGACGAGAAGCGCAGAGACCAAAAAGAGCAGTAGTGCCGAATTGAAACCCTTGCGGTTTCGATTGCTCGTGTGTCTCGGGTCGTACACGGTGAGCCGTCACACAGACACTGCTAAATCATGCGCCGCCAGGAATCTGTTCCTGACGGCGTTTTCATAAGATTTCCGAGCATTGGCCGTTCTCGTCTGCATTGGTTAGAGAGCCCCCGTCTTCAGGTAGTTCCTAAGTCTCCAAGTGAATTGGTCGATAGTAAATGCAGGATTAAGGCGAAAGGAAACTCTACTTGGCCGACTGCGAATGCCTACCCAGCTGCCCGTTCTTCAAGGGAGAGATGGCCATTGAAGAGGAGCTTGGCAAAACCTATCGGGTTTACTATTGCCACGGAGGCATGGCAATATGTGCACGCTATATGGTCTTTCAAGAACTCGGCAAACCCTCGGTGCCTCCCGACCTGTATCCCGATCAGGCAAGCAGAGCTAAGCAGATCCTTGCGGCGGCGAAATATGACCCTTCCAAAGCATGACTTCTGGCTTGAGTAGAGTCATGTAGTTCAGACATACCCCCCGATTCCTATTGTCTGGCTTTCTTTTGCCTCACTTCTTCTATCAACTACATTCGATTATTCCTCAATAATAAGGGAGCGTAGCGCTACGCACAGCGATGTCACCAGAGCGGTCGTTTGTGGGTCCTAGCGTAGATCGTTGCGATCAACAATCTACGCTGCGTTTCCACAACGTATCCTGATAGACCCGAAGCCATTTACCATGCCGTGCCCAGAGTTGGGATGGATCGGGAAGTCCATTCGATGGTTCGCGGTGAACACACCTACACGGTTTTCTTAGCGCTAAGTTGGCGGCTATCCGACAAGTTGCGGCGCGGCTACGACTACACTTCCGCAAGATCGGTAACAACGCCCTTCTACTAATTGGTATGGGGAATGTTTTTGCAGTGAGGCGCTACAGAAAAATGGGGATCAAGGGTCAGGTCGCACGCTCCGCTAGGATTGGTTATGTCGCGGCGCAACAATTGGATAAGGGCTCAGCCAGGGTGGCGGAGCGCAAGACCCGCCGGAACTGGCAAATGCCTGCGTGGTTCAAAAACATCTCCCACTTTATCCAAAGTAGCAAAGGATATCAAAGCAGGGGAGTTTCATTTGTTAATAACGTTTCATTACCGGACCACACTCCGGGGCACTGCCTCCTCCGACTGCGATCTGGCTCGCTCCACCTCCAGCTTCTGCCGATCCTGTTCGAGATTGATTTGTGCCTTTTTCATTTTCTCTTGGTGCTTCATCTGCTCTGCCTGAACCTCCTCCGGAGTCGGTCCGCTCATCCTCGCCAGACGCATGTTTTCAAAGCCTTTCCGTTTGGCAACCACGCGATATGAGAAGGCGGCGCTGCTCGTGCCGCCTTGAAGCTCAATAACGTCGAACCCCGTCGACGAAGTCGTGACATACGTACCGTGGCAGTCATCTCTCAACTGGATGAAAACTTCCATAGGATAGGTGTCATCAATAGTAACCGTCTGAAGGAACAGAGGATCAAGTTCAATGTGAACTTTGCCATTGATCAGCCGACCCCTCCCGAAATCCTCAAACCAAGCCTCCGTCGACTCTTGTGAGTAGAGGAGACGATACTCACCATTATCCGTTTTCACTGCCGTACTTTTGCCACCGAGGACAACAAGGCTGTCGGTAATTCGTACATTTCCATAAAAATAGCCGGCATAATTGCCGGCATTTGCAGGAGCTTGGGCATACAGTCCATATTTCGTTCCGGTGCCACCTCCGATTGAGGAAGTAAGAAAGTAGCCCCCGACGGAAATGCCTCTTGAAGAATTGGTTCCGTATCCATACACCCCAATAACCGGGCTGTCTTCGGATGAGGACAGGCCTATGCCCTCTACTCCAATATGGTATCCAGCCCCGAGGGATTCAGCTTGGAAGTGACCACCTGATGCGCCTCCCTCTGCCGACGTATTGGTGCCGTAGCAAAGGGCTCCGTATGCTGAGCCGAGGTTATCAGAGCTGTATGAACTTCCAAGTATTCCAAACGCATGCGCAGAGTTCGAGAAGCTTGCGGCTTCTATTCCGATGGACAATCCACTCCCTGTGTTCTGACCGAGGAAGTACCCTCCTTGCGCAATTCCATCTGCGGAGTTAGCTGCCAGACCCTGGACCCCTTTTGCTGACGTACTGAATTTCCCGCTGCTGCTACCAGCGACTCCGAGGTGATAACCTGTCCCTGAGTCAGAGACGGAGAAAAAGCCCCCATATGGCGCGATCGACGGTCGCAACGCGGAAGGCGTATGGGACGCTGACCAAGCGAACCCGCGGAGACATCTCGGCCATAGTCTCCAGATTGATACCGACCCAACGACTCGTGTCGGCGAAGATCGAGTCGGGAATGGGACTTAAGGAACCTAGCAACACACTGAAAAGACCTGATGAATCGGGTGCTACTGCCTGTGACTCTGTCCACAGGGGATCGCCACTTACTGCGGCATCCCAGATACGAAAGGTCACGTTCATGGGGCTGGTAACTGGATGTCCCCCAGAATCCTTGAGCCTTCCTTGATAGTTGATTAGCTGTGGGGCCGCGCCGTGAACCTGGGCAGAGAAGGCGAGCAGAGCTAACACGGCCAAGAGCAAAAAAACACGAACGGACATGACTGTCCTCCTTTGAAACGTTTCACATTATCTTCCAATTTTCGTTGAGGAATAAATCAAATACATAGTCTCGCAGGTAAAAGCCCCAGCGGTTTTGACTGGACTTTGCGCTTTTCATAGGCCCCAAATCCTTCTTTGTCGCCCATTTTCCGATGTCTGGACTCTGGTGCTTATGACAGCTTTACCTGTTTTCTCGACAGCAGTATACTATCAAGTCCATGCTCTGTCAAGCAAAATGTCATGACTTGTCGGGATATTTGCCTAACGGCAGGCGGGCATGGCACGCCATGCCCCTACGTTTGGTGGCGCGGGGGCGTACGTCGCGCACAATGAAAGCAGGAGAATCTTGGCTGATGCAGGTCGTCAAACGAGAGAGATATCGGTGTCTTTGGCGCACGCCAAAGCGACATGGAGAACCAAGAAAACGCTTGATTTTGGCCTTCTTCAAAGGTAGTTTCGCGGAGAAGTTTTTTGGAGGAATTCATGAGTGTTCGGATAGGTGATAGCAAGATCAGTATATATGACGTCCGCGAAGTAGCCCGTCATAATGATAAAATTGAACTGACACCGGCGGCTGTTGATCGGATCAATCATTGCCGGAAATTCGTCGACAAGAAGGTTGCCGAACAGGAAGTAATGTACGGCATCAATACCGGTATCGGTGATCTGGCCAAAATGGCACTGCCGGCGGA
>JAPLUP010000301.1 GCA_026397575.1 Candidatus Zixiibacteriota bacterium | reverse complement strand
GACCCGGCTTCAGTCTCAGCAAAAATTTGCTTTATCGAAAAAAGCCTTCCAACTCATGGCTGCTTCTCCGTAATACAGAATAATGGAGATGATCTGTCCATATCATGCACGTTTATCGACTGAATGAAATGGTTGTTTTCTAAACTGAAACTAAGACTCGAAGATTCGAAATGTTTATCACAGCTAGCCAAATGGAGAGTGGAACATGAACAGTTTGAAGGTGGTCGCCGGGAACGGAGCAACCGTGACAGTGGCTGCAGCCGATCTCGAAAAATTCAAGACTTCCTTACGAGGTTCGCTGCTGTTGCCGGGCGATGACGGCTACGACACGGCGCGCACCGTCTGGAATGCCATGATTGATCGCAAGCCTGCGCTGGTGGCGCGCTGCGCTGGCGTAGCTGATGTTCGGACGGCAGTGATTTTCGCGCGGGAACACAAGCTGCTGACCGCTGTCAAAGGTGGTGGACATAACATTGCTGGGAATGCCGTCTGTGACGGTGGTCTTTTGATCGACTTATCAACCATGCGCGGCGTGTTTGTCGATCCATTTGCCAAAGTGGCTTATGTCGAACCCGGTGCTACCCTTGGTGATTTCGATCATGAATGCCAGGCGTTTGGGCTGGCCACACCTGTCGGCATCAACTCGACTACCGGTATCGCCGGGCTGACCCTGGGTGGTGGCTTCGGCTGGTTGTCGCGCAAGTATGGCATGACGGTGGACAATCTGATCGCTGCGGATGTGATAACCGCCGATGGCCGACTGCTTCGTGCGAGTGACAAGGAAAACAGTGATCTTTTCTGGGCAATCCGCGGCGGCAGCGGCAACTTTGGGATTGTGACTCGGTTTGAGTTCAAACTACATCCGGTTGGACCCAACGTCTTAGCCGGGCTGGTAGTCTATTCGCTCAAAGATGCAACTTCCGCGCTGAAGCAATTCCGCGAATACGCCAAGAAGCTGGGTGAGGAGACCACCATCTGGATCGTCATGCGCAAAGCCCCACCTCTCCCATTCCTGCCTCCCGAGGTGCACGGGACAGACATCATCGCGTTTTGCCTGTTCCACGCCGGCAACCCGGACGAGGGACACAAAGCGCTCGAACCGGTGCGGAAATTCGGGACAATCCTTGGCGAACACGTTGGCGTGATGCCCTACACGGCGTGGCAAAAGACGTTTGATCCTCTGCTGGCTCCGGGAGCACGCAATTACTGGAAATCGCACAACTTTATCGACTTGAGTGACGGCGCAATCGACGTTGCGGTGCGCTATGTTCAGAAACTTCCTTCACCGCATTGCGAGATATTCTTCGGTATGATCGGCGGTGCTACTACTCGTCCGTCCCCCGATGCCACGGCTTATTCCCATCGAAATGCCATTTACGTGTGTAATGTGCACGGGCGTTGGGAAACGGCAGCGGAAGATAAAACCTGTATCGATTGGGCACGCGGATTCTTCCGCGATGCTACGCCATATGCCACTGGTGGCGTGTATGTCAATTTCCTGACCGATGACGAACCGGATCGCATTGCGGCTGCGTATGGCCCGGGATACCATCGTTTGGGTCAGGTGAAACAAAAATACGACCCCGACAACCTATTCCGCATGAATCAGAATATCCGCCCAAGCGCTTAATTGTAGCGCGCTAATTGGCAGATCAAGGACAACCAACTGGCCGGCACGCGCCGGCTGGTTGACTTATTGACTGTAAGGCAACTTTGTAGCCCACCCAAAGCGGAGCGTCGGATAGGTTTTCCGTGGGGGTGCACGGCCATGCGCCCGGGCGTATCTGCAAGATGATGCGAATAATGCTATTCGCGATGTCAAAGAACAAGCGGGCCTCGACCAGCGTTTTCCCATGGCGGATGAACGGTCTGTGCGGTCTCGCTGTGTCGTTCAAAGATTGTCCAGGGTCGCCGTTTTCGCGGGAATGGCCGGCGCCGCTGACACGCACTCCTGGGCAAAGCCCAAGGCACGGACAGGACAAGAGATTCTTGCGACACAGTCTGAGCGACTCATCCAAGACTTCTAAGAGTCGGAAACGCGGAACGCGTTGCGGGGAAAAGGGGACGCTCCTCCATTGAATCATCGACATCGCAAACGTCCGCTATTGTAGCGAGGTCGATCGGACTCGCGGTTGGCGCGATACGCTCTATTACTGGGTTCCGGTTGACGGTGTTAACTGTTCTTGCGCAGCGTTCGTCTTGACAGGGGTTAGCCAAATCAGAGACGTTCGCTGCGCAAGACATACGAGACCCATCAAGAGTAGATGGGGCACCGATGCTTTGATGTGTTGACAGGTGGACAGGCAGGAATGCCTATCCTACCGAAGGATTGAAACCCGGACGAACGTCCGGGCCACGCGGCGCACGAGGACGTACGCCGCGCACAGGGGCAGATGTGGACATCTGCCGCCCACGTCGCATCACACATCAAAGCGTGTCAGCCGGACGGCATGTATCTGACAGCGCGAGCCACTTGGTTTGTAACGACAGACTCACTCACCACGGCGAAGTACGAACATGTCCTGAGTCGTTACGGCAATTGTGTGTCATTGGGTATTA
This sequence comes from Candidatus Zixiibacteriota bacterium, assembly GCA_026397575.1. Lineage (GTDB taxonomy): Bacteria > Zixibacteria > MSB-5A5 > CAIYYT01 > CAIYYT01 > CAIYYT01. Next base: position 583 of record JAPLUP010000301.1, on the reverse strand, counting down.
GCCTTATCATTGCTGACTACTGCAGGCGATCCCTGATCGAGTAGGAGGTAGAACACAAGAACCAACTTCGTTCTTGCTCTGCCGCTAATCACCCGACCCACAAAGCACTCCGGGGTGACCTTCGGTGCCGCAACCAGCGTTCTAATAACTGTGTCTGGAGGTGATTTATCTACAACTGCACTACAAAAAGGGGTGAGCAGAGGGTGTCAAATGAGATTGACGTTGCAGCCACAGAAAGAAAAACCCACCCGACGCAAGGCTTTGGGTGGGGTACAAAGTTCGGACCTACGAGACTCGTTAGATCACCGTCATTTTGACTATCCATATCATCGCTAGCAGGGTCAGGTAGAAAGGCCAAATCGAGAAGGAAATGACTGAAGCAAAGAAGATGCAGAAGAGGCTGCCTTGCGGCGAGACGACATATAGATCGGATGGAACGAGTTCTCTACTGAGCAGTTTCTCTATAAACGAGTTGTATGATAAACGAAACATCTTCTCAAGCGCTAGGTAATACGAATCCAGTGCAAGAAAAAGAACCGTAGGTATGACGGCGATCAGAGCATACTGAGGCTTATCCTTGCCA
>JAPLUP010000394.1 GCA_026397575.1 Candidatus Zixiibacteriota bacterium | reverse complement strand
CAATCGTCGCTTGATCCCGATGCGCTCTTTCAACAACACCCGAAGCATCGAAAGAATCGTCTATGGCTTAGTTGCTTATGTCTTAAACCAAACACAGGATGTGCCTAATTATCAATTTACACAAAACGCTTGACAGGATCACAGTCCCATGGGCGGTAGAAACTGCATGTAGACCGCGCTGGTTTTGCGTATATTATTGAGGCGTTGCCGACATTCTCAGGAAAATGGCAACGATCTTTGGACCGCAAGGAGGAAAAAGTGGCTGATAATCTCACTTACAAGATTCTGAGAGAACATCTTGTCGATGGCGAGTTGAAACCGGGGGCAGAAATAGGCATCCAGATTGACCAAACGCTTACGCAGGATGCCACCGGCACTATGGCGTATCTTCAATTTGAAGCCATGGGACTAGATCGGATCAAGACCAAGCTGTCGGTGTCGTATGTTGATCACAACATGCTGCAAACCGGATTTGAAAACGCAGACGATCATCTCTATCTACAGTCGGTCGCCTCGAATTACGGCATCTACTTTTCCAAACCGGGCAACGGCATCTGTCACCAGGTGCATCTGGAGCGCTTCTCCGTGCCGGGTTGGACGCTGCTCGGCTCCGATTCACATACGCCGACTAGCGGCGGTGCAGGCATGATCGCCATCGGCGCCGGCGGACTGGATGTCGCGGTTGCCATGGGGGGCGGAGCCTTTTATCTCCCCTGCCCGCGCGTCGTCGGCATTCATTTGGCCGGTAAGTTGCAGCCCTGGGTAACCGGCAAGGATGTGATTCTGGAAGTGCTGCGGCAACTGACTGTGAAAGGCGGTGTCGGCAATATCATTGAATATCACGGCGAAGGGGTCAAGTCTCTGACGCTGACGCAACGCGCGACGATCACCAATATGGGCGCCGAACTGGGAGCGACGACTTCGATATTCCCTTCCGATGAAAACACCCTCGTGTATTTCAAGGCACAGAGCCGGGAGAAAGACTACAAGCCCCTACGACAAAATCATAGAAATCGACCTGAGCAAGTTGGAACCTTTGATCGCCAAACCGCACTCTCCCGACAGTGTGGTGAAGGTGCGCGAGGTTGCGGGCACGAAAGCACAGCAAGTGTGTGTGGGTTCCTGCACCAATTCGTCGCTCTACGATCTCGAGATCACTGCCGCCATCCTCAAAGGCAAACAGACTGATCCCGATGTAGCCCTAACCGTGACTCCCGGTTCAAAGCAGGTTTACAAAATGGTCGCAGATTCGGGCGCGATGGCGACGCTGATAGCGGCTGGGGCAAGAATACTCGAATCAGCCTGCGGTCCCTGCATCGGTATGGGACATTGTTCACCTGCCTGAGAGGTTCTATATCGACGATCGCGGCAGTATCCCTCCTGCCAAGGAGGGCGAAGGCCCCAAAATCCTGCGTGGACCTAATATCAAACCGCTTCCCACTCGTGGAGCAATGTCTGATAAGCTAAGCGGAAAGGCCTTGCTGAAGCTGGGCGACAACATTTCCACCGATCACATCATGCCGGCGGGCGCCAAGATTCTGCCTCTGCGGTCGAACGTCCCGGCGATTTCGGAATTCGTTTTCCTCTACGTGGATCAGACTTTCGCCAAGCGCGCCAAGGATGCCGGGAGCTGCGCGGTGATTGGCGGAGAGAACTACGGCCAAGGATCGTCACGAGAACACGCGGCGCTGGCGCCGATGTATCTCGGACTGCAGTTTGTGCTCACCAAGTCGTTCGCCAGGATTCACAAATCGAACTTGGTCAATTTCGGCATTCTCCCACTGACATTTGTGAATGCTGCTGACTACGACCGACTGAAACAGGATGATCAACTGGAAATTCCGAATGTGCGTGCGTCATTGCAGAAGGGCAACCGTGTCACGATCAAGAATGTTACACAGGGCTACGACTTCGAGGCACAGTTTGATCTCTCACCAAGGCAGGTCAGGATTCTGCTTGCGGGTGGGCTGTTGAATTTCACAAAGGCGGGTGGGAAGTAGATCATAGCGTCGCGGGACAATTTACGCGAAAGGCACACCGCTAATTGCTGCGGCGAGTTACTGCCTTAAGGGCGGGGGAATGGTTGATCCATTCCCCTGTCAAAACGCTATAGTCAGTCGGGAAATGGCTCTGTGCTTCGTGCCAAGCATCTTGCCCATGACTCAACGAATGAGCAGAAAGACGAAATAGGCCGCCAGACCCGCTCCAACACTCTCGGCGGACAGCATCGCCAACACCCACCAGAAAGTTCGTTTCTCCTTCTTGATTGCAAGCAGACTGATCAAGCCTGCTGCCATTCCGGCAATACCGAAAGCCAACCAGGGCGGAAATACATCGAGGAGCAGCATGCCTGTGACACAGAAGACACCTGTGGAAACCATCATGTTGTGTTTTGGGTTTGAGAGCCAGGCCATCAGAAATACTTCCTCCTCGATTAGTCAGGGGTCACTTGACAACGCCACAGTTGTGCCGTACGAAATGGCCCAGGATTCGCATAAAACGACGCTCGTGACATTGTGCTCCATCGCTCCCGACTGAGAAACGCTCAGATCAACCAATCAACCAACTGTGCGAACAAAGCCGTGCTGATGGCCACGACCACCAACTGCAGCGCGAACATCCGGAAAGTGCGCTTCTTATTCGGAAGTGGCAGTAAGCTCATCGCAACGCCCGCGATCCCCCACGCCAACCAGGGCTGCAATAGTGATGATAGTACCCCGCCAGTGATGCCACCGACCAATCCGTAAGCAGCATAGTAGTATCTGGGGTTCGCTTTCTTCAATTCCATGGAATCTGCTTCCTCCTCAACTAAACAAACCGAAAAAATGGTCAAAAACAAGTTTGACCATACAACCGGGATAGCAACCTATACAGCAAGTGCACCAGCAGGCGACCCATCCTGGTCCCGAAAACAGGCAATACACTGCGCAGGCTGAGCAGCAAACCAACACGCACTTACCGTAATCCTGCCAAAGCTTATTGAACTGCGGAGGCGTCATCGTGCTGTCACCCAAAACCCAGCCGCGGATCAGATTCAGACTATCCGTGCTGACATCCACCTCGACGAATATGCTCGCCTTCTTGCCATCACGATAGTCCGTGATCACCGCAGTGTGCTTGCTCGAATCGAAAGCCGCGTTTTCGAACACCTGCCAGACAACAGTGTCTGGCTTCGCCAAGCGATTCTTGGGAACAGAATCGGGGTACATTTTTTGCAAATTCGGTATGTCAGCGCTACTGGCTGCATCCAAGACTGTCGCGATCATGACCATCGAGTTCTGCGGACGATACGAATATCCCCAGCGTGCCAGCGTGTCCGCAAAAGCTGCAACCTGTGGCGACGTCAGGTTCGCATTCAACAAATTCTGCTTTGCGGAACCATCTTCCAGAACCCAAGCTTTCTGCGCCTCGTGATCAGAATTACCGGTCGTTTGTTTGAGATCACTATTCCCCGTCGAAGGCGCCTGATTACACCCTGCAATCATGGTCAGCACATACACTGCCATCACCAATCCAGTTACAATTCGTTTCATGATTCTACCTCCTAAAAAACTCGTTACTTAAATCAAAGTCAACCTTATTCTCTTTGGAACAACCGGTGGGCGGTACACCCACCGGTTGTCTGTGTCGCCACCGCAACGCGAGGATAGCGCCTTCGTCACGGGGGACGTCTGAAAAGAGCAAGTACTGTGGTAATGTGATGTGCACCTGCAACCAGTGCGAAGACTCTCAGACTCATTG
>JAPLUP010000550.1 GCA_026397575.1 Candidatus Zixiibacteriota bacterium | reverse complement strand
GGCGCTATCATCGGGATGACCGCGATTGACAACAAGATGCCGACAAACGGCAGACCACTCCAAAGCGGCAATTGCCGACCCAAGGCTTCGTTCTCAGGGATGACAGCTTTCGCTACCTGCGGTCGAGCTTTGGCAGCGGGTGATGATCTTGCCAGAGCCGCCGACGAGGACAAACAGAAGAGCACCACGCAAAGCGCCATTGTTGCGAAGAGGCGTCGACAGCGGTGTTGTCGGTGGTGATTAACGGATAGCATGTCTTGGGCATAATACGCGATCTTGGTTTGGAGGTCAACCTGCATCTGTCGAGCGTCCCCTCTTGCAATTCGCTCGGCAATTGCATAACATGCGGCGTTTGTGGACGGAGAATGTGTCCAATCGTGAGGAAGATATGAGCATCGTTGATGACCTGCGCAAGATCGTTGACGCCGAGAAGGTATCAAACAACCCCTCTGCTTTGGAGTCAGTCTCGATTGACGAATCCTCTTTGCCACCGGTACAACCGGAGGCATTGGTGCAAACGCAAACCGACGACGAGATCCAATCCGTCGTCAGATATTGCTATGAGCATGCCCTGCCGGTGACAGTAAGGGGCGCCGGTAGTGACCTTGAAGGGAGTGCGATACCGATTAAGGGTGGAATCGTGCTCGACGTTTCTCGCATGGATAAAATCATTCAACTCTGGCCCGAAGACTTGCAGGTCAAGCTCGAACCGGGCGTTGTTTATGACAAGTTGAACGACTATCTCAAACGTGAAAGCCTGTTTTTTCCGCCGTCGCCGGGGGGCAGTTCAGATGTTGCCACAATCGGCGGCATGGTTTCGACCAACGCCAGCGGCATCTATTCGGTTAAGTATGGCGGCACCAAGGATTTCGTACTTGAGCTGGAGATAGTTGATGGAACCGGCACACGATACAAAATCGGCAACCGGGCAGTCAAGCGGTCGTCGGGCTACAATCTTATCGATCTGATTGCCGGCTCCGAGGGGACACTGGCGGTGATCACATCGGTTACGTTGCGATTGCTGGGTATCCCGGAGGGAACCCGCAAGATTGCGTTCAAATTCAAGTCTGAGTATGAGGCGGCTCAGACGGTATCCGAACTGATGCGCTACGGGCTTGACTTGGCCGCCGTGGAGTTTCTCGACCGCAACGTAATCGAAGCGCTTAACCTTCTGAACAACTATGGACTGGAAGAAACTCCCTGCCTCTTCCTCGAAATCCACGGACCGGAACCGGTTCTGCAAGCCACAGCCGAGACGGCTGCCGGTGTCGCAGCCGAAATGGGGGGAGAACCGCTGACATTGGCATCAGGGCAGAATCCATGGGAAATCAGGCATCATGCCACCAACGCCATCAAACTACGACGCCCGGGCTATTCGATCATTCGCAACGATGTGGCGTTCCCGATCTCCAAGCTTCCGGAAATGGTGCTGTACTGCCGACAGCTTGCGGAGGAATCGGGGCTTCTGATTCACGCCTTCGGTCATGTCGGAATGGGACTCCTGCATGCTCTCATTCTCGCCCGCAAGAAGGATGCCGATGAGTGGCGCAGAGGTCTGGAGACCAACCAGAAGATCATCCGCAAAGCCATCGACTGCGGTGGCACGATCTCAGGTGAACACGGCATTGGTTTGGGGCACAAAGCCATGTTCGCTTTGGAGCATTCCGGTTCGGTGGACTTGATGCGACAAATCAAGAAAGTGTTTGATCCCAGGGGGATTCTGAATCCGGGGAAGATATTCGATCTGAGTGCACGCGAATAAGGCTCGCGGGAGGCAAAACCACAGAGTTACCGAAGGATTTTACCGCAAAATCGGTTGACAAGTTGACGTTGATCGGTTACATTGCGTTCTGTAAATTATAAAATCAGAGCTTGACTGATTTTCATTATGCTGCCGGCTGGGCAAAAAATGTTCTGGTATCCTTTTTGGGAGGGTTTCGTTATGTCAAGAGTTAGAAGCGCGCGCCTTGCTATCTTGGTTGTCAGTTTACTGCTTGCAGCAACAGCGGATTCCGTTGCATTGCCTCTTGGACAGAGGCACATATCTTACGGAGACCTGGTCTTTGATACGATCAGCATTCTCAGGGAAGTAGATACACTGACCTTTGACGGTCAGGCGGGCGACCAAGTGACGTTACGGATACAGCCGTCTGTCAATCCCTACTTTAACGCGTTGGTGGAGATACGGGGGCCTTCGCTGGATACGTCCCAAGTCGACGTGTACCATTATGCCAATCAGGTATCGTTTGTGGACTTGGTGCTGCCGGACTCAGGGGAATACGTGGTTTTTGTCAGTGAATCAGATGGTGACCAGATTGCACCTTACTGGTTGAGCCTGCAATGTCGACAGCAGTTGGTTTCGGAGGCCCTGCCCATTGGCTATGACACCTTGGTGACTGATTCGATTAGTCCCTACGGTGACATGGATGGTTTTGTGTTTGTGGGGGATGCGGGCGACCAAGTGACGTTACGGATACAGCCGTCTGTCAATCCCTACTTTAACGCGTTGGTGGAGATACGGGGGCCTTCGCTGGATACGTCCCAAGTCGACGTGTACCATTATGCCAATCAGGTATCGT
>JAPLUP010000703.1 GCA_026397575.1 Candidatus Zixiibacteriota bacterium | reverse complement strand
GGCTATCATGCCCGTCAGTGTGTCGTGCAGAGGTATTGTCAACTGCAGTGCCTTTGAATCTGCAAAAACGTGCCTATTTGAGATGAACGCCACATAATCAGGCGCCGAAGACAGAATTGAGAGGTATCCACTCGCCAGTCTGCCCGCGGGTACGGTTCTCACGAATACAGCCGATCCGAGGTATATCTGGTTGATTTTTCGGAGCGAAGCTTCCCTATCTTGTCCCGCCGCGTTTGCCGCCCATAGGGCGACCACAAGCAAAATCAGCCGATAACCGATCATAGCAACTCCTTTCTGCACCAGCCGGTAGCCCACCCAGCTGGCGGGCTTTGCCAGGTGTGCTACTGGCTTTCTACTGACCCAACAATTTCTCATTGACTTTGCCAAGGATAGATTCGGAAATGGAAAGAAGTGAGTCTGCGTATTTTACCATGTCGGGAGCCTTTCTGAGATTTCTCTTCCGTCTGGTTCCGGACAGTTCAATGTCCATTTCGTGTATGATCTTGTTTCTGATCTGGAAAATCGTTTTGAATATCTTGTCGTCGATGCCGACATCCTTTCGATCTACTTGAAGCGCAGTAATCGTGCGACTGAGTTCATCCACAGACTGCAGACTGCCGCGAGTTAATTCGTTAATATACTCTTCGATTACTTGCACCTGGGTCTTAGGTGCTGACAGGACTCTAGCCAAAAATTTCACGCTGCTAGAGGATTGCACCGCGACATCTTCCCCGCGGATCTCGCGCGCAACGAATTTCTGTAACTCCTCCGAGACACCATGATCCTTCTGTACAAGCACTGGCATTGTATCTCTAATCACTTGCTTGAGCATGGCATCTAGCCCAGCAGCCGCAATCGTGAGCATCGCTCTCAAGAGGTCTTGTTCTTCGTCAGTAGTCATACCCCGCTGAGCACCACGTTCGCTGCGCGTCATCTCAAAGGCCTTTAGAAGTGCGGCTGACGATTCCTGTGAGTACTGAAGAATTGAAGCAGCGCTTTTCAGACCATCGTGAAGCGGATCCGGAGCGGTGACTGCGCGCAGTCTGAAATGCTGTTCCTTTTTCTTCTTTGGCAAGAGACCCTCTCTCGATTTCAACAGCGATTATACCCGCACCCTCGGCAGGTCACGCAGCCAGAGTCATGCTCAAGCTTGGTGCCGCAGTCGGGGCAGGCATCGCCGTAGTTTGACTGACGTTGGTACTGCTTGCCGTTGCCAAAATGCTTTTTCAGTACCATGCTGATCGCATCCGGAATCGACTTGATCAATTCGCCGTTTTGGAATAGCGGCGATTCACCACCGATACCGGCAAGCTGCTCGATAATCGCTTCCACCGGCACACTGGCTCGCAATGCCAGCGAAATCAGCCGGCAGATCGCCTCGGTGTCGGCCATCGTTGACCAACCCGATTTGCCGATCTGCGCGAAAACTTCAAACGGCTTATCGTCTTTGCTATTGATCGTGATAAACAGATTGCCGTAACCGGTGCGGATGCGCTCGGTGATACCGGTCAACACATCCGGCCGCGCCTCGATCCGCTTGGCTCCGGATAAAGCAGGGGCCACCGTGGGAGCCGTCACGGCTTTCGGTGGTTCCGGTATAAGCTCTAACTGTGGTGTCTCTTCCGGTTTTGCCGGTTGGGTACCGGTCTTGCCAGTCGATAATACTTGCATCGGACGCGAACCGTCCCGATAAATGGTCACACCTTTGCAACCGAGTTCGTAAGCGTACCAGTAGGCATCATAGACATCCTGTTCGGTAGCGGAATTATCCATGTTGATCGTCTTGGATACCGACGAATCACAATTGCGCTGGAACACCGCCTGCATCCGGATATGCTCTTTCGGACTGACATCAGCCGCAGTGACAAAAAGGTCACGCACGTCGGCGGGGATTTCCTCGAAATTCTTTAGCGAGTTGTCCAACGCGATGCGCTCCATCAACTCCTGACTGTAGAACCCGCGCTGCTTGGCGATTTTCTCAAACAAAGGATTAACTTCGACCAGCTTGGTGTTGTCCATGACATTGCGGACAAACGACACGGCGTAGTAGGGTTCGATCCCCGATGAACAACCGGCAATGATCGAAATCGTGCCGGTCGGCGCAATCGTCGTCACTGTGGCATTGCGCATAGAGACACCCTCGGCGGCAAAACGCGAATGCTCCCAGTTGGGGAATTTGCCGCGCGTCTTGGCTAGTTCGCTGGATTGGATATGCCCTTCGCTGTTGATGAACTCCATCAGCTTTTCGCCAAGCCGAAATGCGGCTTCACTGTTGTATGGCACGCGTAGCTTGACCAACATATCAGCCCAGCCCATCACTCCCAGACCAACGCGCCGATTTTTCAGCGTCTGGCTTTCGATCTCTGGAATCGGGTATTTGTTCGCGTCAATGATATTATCAAGGAAGTGCACGGTGTTCTTGACCAACCGCGCCAACTTGTCCCACTCGACACCGTGTTCGGGATTCTGTTTAGGGTCATAATCGCGAGGGAACTCGTCCAACACCATCTCGCCAAGATTAATTGAACCAAGATTGCAGGAATCGTATGGCGGCAAGGGCTGTTCACCGCACGGATTGGTCGCTTCGATAACTTCGTAATCAGGGCAGGGCGCCTGTTGATTCATTCGATCGATAAAAATGATCCCCGGCTCTCCGGTTGACCAGGCATGTTTGATGATGCTATTAAACACCGTCGGCGCATGTTTGGTGATCACTTCACCGTTGACGAGATACTCTTTGCCGGTTCGCGGATTGATCAGCGCATAATGCCGGTTTTCTTTTACCGCCCGCATGAACTCGTCCGTGATGGCGATCGAGATATTGAAATTGGTGATTTGAGTGACGTCGTCTTTGCAGGAAACGAATTCATCGATATCGGGATGGTCAACGCGCAGGATACCCATATTGGCGCCACGTCTGGTACCCCCTTGTTTGACGGCCTCGGTTGCAGCATTAAAAACCCGCATGAACGACACCGGTCCCGATGCCACACCGGAGGTGGACGCCACCACCGAATTGCGCGGACGCAGGCGTGAGAATGAAAAGCCTGTGCCGCCGCCTGATTTGTGAATCAGCGCCGCGTGTTTGATCGTCTCAAAAATCTGTTCCATCGAGTCGCCGACCGGCAAAACAAAACAAGCGGAGAGCTGTCCCAACGGACGACCGGCGTTCATCAACGTCGGCGAATTGGGCATAAACTCCAGATTGGCGACCATCTGGAAAAAATCCTCAGCACTCTGCTTGATTTGCTCGTCGGTGACACCGTAGTTTCTGTCGGGCAGCGACACGGCGCCGGCGACACGTCGGAACAATTGCTCGGGCGTTTCGATTATCTGCCCCTCCGCATCCTTGGCCAGATAGCGGCGTTCCAGTACGCGCAACGCGTTTTCGGTTAGTGTCTTGTTGGCATATCCCTGCATAAGCTCTCTCTCCCTCTATGAAGCATCTGCGTGATGAAAGGGACTATTTAGTTAGATCGTCTTAGCTTCCTTGCATATTAACGTTCCGACGGCGGTCGGAAATCGCATTTGTAAACTCTCGCGCCGTGTAGGTCTGTCCTACCCGGGTTACGGCGCGGGGCGCAGATTAGCTGAATGCCGAAACACAGTCAAACATAAAATTTTGAAAAAACA
>JAPLUP010000316.1 GCA_026397575.1 Candidatus Zixiibacteriota bacterium | reverse complement strand
CTATTCGCTGGGCGTCATACTCTTCCGTCTGGCGACCGGCAGACTTCCTTTCGAATCGTCTGATCCGCTCCAGATTATCTCGCTCAAGCATCACCCGGACGAACTGGACGGAGAGATGATTGCTGCCGTCGTCTCGGATCGATTTGCGGAAATGGTGCGGCGGTGCCTTGATCCCGATCCGGCGCTTCGCCCCAGATCGGTGACTGAGGTTGCCGAGCAATTGCTCCTCGCCAATTTGATGAAGGAAGATGATGTCGTTCCCCGGTCGATCAACAACTATCTGCACCATCACATCCGCGGCTACAATGCAAGTTACGTGAAACAGGAACTGCGGCATCTGACCACCGACTATCTGATCAGAGACTACCATCAAGGCGCGACGACCGGTCTGCTGGAAATGATCGCTGATTCCTTGAAGACAAGCGGGCACGACGCGACACATAACAGTCCGGGGACACTGTCTTACACGGGAACTGACGGCCACCAACATACTATCTGCCTAGTTGGCGCAGCGAGCAGCCCCGTCACTCAAACAACAGTCGAGTATCCTGAACTCGACCGTTTTGCGTTTGATGCCATCCTCGCGAAGCTGTTTCCCGCGGGTATCGAGGACGCTATCGGGGAAAGACTATACGAGTATTCGGGTGGCAACATCAACCTTCTCCGACTGCTGTTGGCGGGATTGGAGCGACAATCGCTGGTCGATCTGAAGGCAGGTCGGATTCTATTGCAGCGTGATCGCCTATTCGAGTTTGAACCGGCGGACGAGTATTTCGAGACAATCGCAGCGATGCTGCCGGAATTGCCTGAAGACCTGGCAACGGCAGTAGCATTTCTATCCGCCGATCCATTTGGAAATCCTCGAGGCGCTCTCATAGCTACATCGAGAGTCACCAAAGAGACCCTGCCGGCATTGGCCGATCTCAGCATTCTGACACACGATGATTACCACTTTATGCACAGCTACTATCGCGAGTACTACTACCACTCCCTATCCGTCTCGGAACGGACGACTGTCCATCAGGAATGGGTGGCTCAAATCGACAGAGGTCAGGTGAGCGATGGAACAGCTCGCGCTGAGCAACTCTTTTACCATTTGGCCGGGGCTGCCGAGACCGGCCGAGCCATCGAGACGGCGATTGCACTGGCGCAACGTTTCCGAAAAGAGCAGCAGCCCGACAAGGCGCGTATGCTGCTGAATCGGGTATCTGTCCTGCCAATTGCCTCCGTCAGCGTCGATCTGCAATTGGGATTGCTGATGATCTCCGCGCGCATATACAAAGACGCCGGGGATTTTGGCCACGCGTTATCCGACTGCGCCCGCGCAGTTCGGTTGGCAAAACGTTCAGACAACAAGACGATATTGACCAAAGTGTACGAGAATCTGGGCGACATCTATAAGAGCAAGCGCGACTACCGCCGTGGCAACCGCGTGCTGAATCGCGCCGTCAAACTCTATGGCGAATTGGGCGACGAACTGGGGCTCTCCCACTGTTTCAACAATATCGGCAATATCCTCTGGATCGTCGGCGACCTGAAGGGAGCGGCGACCAACTACGAGACCGCGTTGGAGGTGCAGCGGCGGCTCGGCGCCAAGAAAGACATAGCTTCAAGCTTAAGCAATCTTGGCGGGATCAAGTTGGTACAGCATCAGTATGACGACAGTATCGCACTTTACAAAGAGTCAATTGCCATAAAGCGCGAGATCGGTGATTGGCCGGAATTGGCACGCACCGCCAACAATCTCGCCGGTGCTTATTATGAGATGGACGAATTGCAGGTGGCCAATGATTATCTGAACGAATCACTGCGGATCAATCTGTCGCAGGGCGCTGACGAGGAAATACTTTTCAACTACTGGAATCTCTATGAAGTGGAATTTCGTCGCGGCAATGTTTCGAAAGCAGCGGAATGGCTCTACGCCGGACTTCGATTGGCAAAACAGAGCGACCATTTTCATCGCGGTAATTTCTCCACATTTCTGGCTTCCCTGATGATGACCGTTGGAAGGTATGGCAAAGCCGGCCATCTTCTGCGGGTGGCAGAAAAGTTCGAGCAACAGGTGGACGACCGAATGCTGGCATTGAGACTGATGGAGACGCGGGGCGAGTACTACCGGCTGCTGTTTGACTGGGATCAGGCACACGCGCACATAGCCGACGGAATCGTCCTTGCTGACAGTCTGGGCGAGTCGACCGGCAAAGTGCGGTTGCTCGTCATGAGGGCTCGAGTGGACAGAGCTGCGGGAGAGCAAGAGAGCGTAATCTGGGAAGCGCTGACCGAGGCGGAAGACTTGGTCAAATCCATCCCCGCGCAACGTGAGAAACTGACGATCCTGTTAGACAAAACCGAGTATCTGATTGAGTCGAATAGGTTGACGGAAGCGCAAGAGGAATATGCGCAGGTGCGGTTGCTGCCGCAATTTGAAGGCATCAACACTTTACAATCGCGTATCAGCTTCCTCAACGGGCTAATCGACCTCCGGAGCGGTCAATATCGTCAAGCCATCACCCTGTTTAACGACGCCTGTCTCGCCTCCAAGACTTTGCAGATGCCGGAGATGACCTGGAAGACTTTGGTCGCGCTGGGAGAAACCTATCAAGCGTTGACCGAGTACGAGCGGGCATTCAAGTGCTACATAGAGGCATTTGACATTCTCAAGAGATTAGCGTCGGGAATCGCCGATCCAACTTGCAAGAGGCGCTATCTCTCCGATGTTGCCAAAATTGCGGTTGCCGATAAGCTCGAGACAATCTCGGCGCTGGCCACCTAAAAAAGACGAGGGCCGTCATGGGGACAGCCCTCTAATCAACCGGTCTGAGGTTGCTGGAGTTACCCTCCTTGTCCACCCTGGCTAATGCCAGCTGGGGCGACTTTCTCCTCGAGCTCCTCAATCATCAGATTGTATAACTCCAAAACTTCACCTCCTCCTATGAGTTAAATGAACCGGTAATCACGGCGCCAAGGTGAGTGGCGCCCGTGTTTCTTTCCTATAGACATGGTTGTCCTCAGAGGATCAACCAAACATTCTGAATCATGGCGACATTGCGCCAATTGGATATACCACCCAAATCAAAGATAGAGCAGGGTCGGAGTTTGTCAAGAGAAATCTGAGTTTTGGAGTCAGTCTTTTGGTTATTAAATGCTAACTACAATATCTGGTGTTTCGTCATCTTTTACAAACTATGGATTGTGTTCGTAGTACTGCAAAGAAACTCCAAGTTCGCTAGAACCAGGACCAGAGTTCAAGGCGGAAGAAACGAGATATCTTTCTGCCAAGCCAACCGGCTACAGAGATTCGACCGCAATCAACCTTTGCATATCCCGTCATCTCCGGCAGCAAACTATGATTTACGTTCGCGACAGC
>JAPLUP010000113.1 GCA_026397575.1 Candidatus Zixiibacteriota bacterium | reverse complement strand
GGCGGCATCGCTGCCGCCGCTATTCTGCCAGTCTCTTGGGTTCAGGCCCAGTTGTTCCTGATCTGCTTCAGGTAGGTCGGGCTCTTCCGGAGGCCGAGACTCGAAGCCTTGTACTGCACCGAGCCTTCAGTACGTCCCAGCTTCTGGGCGATGAAGACGTTCGAATTGGTGCGATAGATCTTCTTCAGTGTGTTGATTTCGGTCGAGGTCCAGTTTTTCATACGACCGGTGGCGTTGAAACGGCGAGTGGTCGTTGTCGGCCGGTTCCAGCGAGTGGTGCGTCTGGTCTTGTTTTGTCCAGTGCGTCTTGTCCTGCGATTCATCCTTGGCTCCTTTCGAGTAAGGAATACTGGTTTAATTGTACTTCATCCTGAAGTCTATTGTCTACTGCCATGACCCTGTTAACCGATTTGGTTAACACGTTAAAGTATCGGAACAATTCCAGATTACTTTAATCCGAGAGCTAATTCACTATTCTGAGCTTGCAAGATTGGTGTGAAAATATTGAACATCATTGTTCGTTCCCAGCCCGACTCGGACCTCCGAGTTTGACCTCGGACTCGGAGATATCTTACATCCGAGTCGCAGTTAGACGGTGACAGAAGCTGGAATCTGTTTGTTGTCCTCTATCAGCGGCGAGTCAGTTTCAAAAGTAAACACTTTCAGGCAGCATTTGATGTGCGAGAACTCCGGGAACTACTGAAAAAGCTCAAACCGTGTCATTGCGAGGAGTGCGGGGTGCTGATGGAGGGTCGGGAACACGACGAAGCAATCTCGATTTACCCTCTCCAGATGCGGGCGCGCAGATTGCTTCGTCGTCATTGCCTCCCCACACATCCGCTCACCGTCACACCTCGCAAAGACAACTCCGAGGTCTTTCAACAGTCCCTCCGGGTCTACACGCAGATGTTCAGCCGCACGGTTATCCCTTTACTATCACCTGCGATCATCGTTCTCGTGATTCTTGGTGACCTATTCGATTTCTGGTTCGAGTACCGGTACCTGATCCCCAAACAGCACCTGCCGATACTTTTTAGACTCCGCGACCTCGTCGCTGCCGGAGTCAAGGTCACTTACGTCTGCGGCAATCACGATTTTTGGATCGGTGATTTTATGGATGTCGAACTTGGCTTCAATATGGCTCGCGATGACTTTTCGATCGATAGTCCCAAAGGCAGGGTGCTGGTTTTGCATGGCGATGGCGTGGCATCCTCCGATTGGAAATACCGCATTCTCAAACGCGTGCTGCGGAACCGCATAAACGTTGCCCTCTACCGATTGCTCCCTCCGAGCCTTGCCTATGGCTTGGCGCTGGCGGTTTCGCGTCGTTCGCGCGGACACACCGAGAGGCGCCCCAAGGATTCGTTCGTTGAGGAGTATGTCGATTTCGCAAAACGGAGATTCGCCGAGGGCTATTTCGCGGTCGTCTGCGGGCATATCCATTCTCCCGAGATCCGCAAGGTTGGGGACAATTACTATGTCAATTCCGGCGACTGGTTAACCCACTTCAGCTATGTGCGCTTTGACGGCAGCCAATTTGCGTTGGGGAACATGCGCGACGGGAAATAGCCTTGGCGCCGTCGATTATTCAAATGCCCGTCGGCTGATTTTCCCGGTACGCAAGCACTGGATGATAGTCTGAATGGATGCCAGATAGGAATCTGAATCGGTTGGACTCAACTCGGTCGTCAATTCGAATTCATTCGGCTGTAGAGTCGGCAAGTGCGGAGCGCTAATGACATTGCCGACGCGACCGCCGGCTTCAACGATGGCGTGAACGTAGCGTCGTCGCAAGGCTTCAGCGAATATGGCCTGACTCGACGGAATGAAATAGAGTTGCAGGCCCTTCTTGATCTTGTCGCCGCGAAGTGACTGCGCCAGTTGCCGAAAATCATCGACGCTGCCCCCCAGCAGGGGACCAACGCGCAAACGACGCAGTTGTTTGGAGTTTACCTCTTGCGAATCGGAAACGAGTCTTTTCGCTCGCAAGGAGTATATCGGCGAACGCAGTTTTGCCAACGTCACCGGGATCGTATCGAGCAAAGGTGCATTTTTGTCGGAGTACGGCACCGGCGCTTCCGTCCCGCCATAGTGGCTCAGGTAGTTGAGAAACGTCTGATCCGGTTCAATCACCGCATTCCGACCCGAAAGAAATGACAGAGATCCAAGCAGCGACATACGATCTTCCAGCGGCAATCCCTCGACACCCGGGCCGGATATCTCTATGATAAATGATTTTTCGGAGAGCCCCGCAATCGCTTCGCTGATGCGGCAGGCCGTGTCGAAGGTGTTGTGCCGAACCGGCGTCGAACTGGACAACACGACCTTGAGCGAAGGAGCCACCTCAATATCAACCGACCTGGACGGATGCTCAAAGAGACTGGTCTGAACTGTCATGACTCTGACGTAAGACGACGTCGCGGCCAAAACGGCGACCTCGGGTCGATC
>JAPLUP010000308.1 GCA_026397575.1 Candidatus Zixiibacteriota bacterium | reverse complement strand
AATCATTATGACCTTGTTTTTGCTTTCACTCGCAGGCATTCCACCACTGGCGGGATTTATGGCGAAATACTATGTCTTTCTCGCCGGCTGGCAGCAGTTCCCGTGGCTGGTGATTATCGGCCTCTTGACTTCGGTTATTGCGTTGTTCTACTACGCCAACATAATCATGCAGATGTACTTCAGTCGTGAGGAGACGAGCCTGACCAAAGCCCGTTATGATCGACCACTGCTTTTGACATTGATTCTGACAGCGGTCGGTACGGTGGCTGTCGGTATCTATCCTGAACCAATCCTGCGCTTCGCAACCGAAGCGGTGAAGATCTTCCCCTTTTAGGGTTGACATCTCTGTCGGCATCGCTTAAACTCTGACACGCAAAGTGACAGTCTATCATTAGGAGCCTCCTGGGCTATATCAAAAACAGCATCAAACGGTACTTCCTCTCCGGCATTCTGGTCATCGTTCCGCTGATCATCACCTATGTGGTCCTCAGGTTTTTCCTGTCGTCCATCGATGGTATTTTGTCGCCGTTGCTGATCAGATATCTCGGTTACGATGTACCCGGCCTCGGCATCGTCATCACGATCATCATCGTTTTCGTCGCCGGTATTCTGACGCGGGGGGTGCTCGGTCGAGGGGTTGTAAGTCTCTGGGAGCGTTTTCTCAGTTCGTTACCTTTGGTGCGCACAATCTATTCGGCAGCCAAGCAACTGCTGATTTCGGTCGCCGAGCCGAAAGCGAGCATGTTCCAACGTGTAGTTGTTATTCCCTATCCGCGTCTCGGCATGTACTGTTTTGCTTTTGCCGCCAACGAAGTCGCGCTTGACAGTTTCGGCGTCATCGGCGATTATGTAGCTGTGTTCATACCGTCAACGCCCACTCCTTTTACCGGATTTTTGGTGATGGTCAAAAAAGACGAAGTCTATCCGACAAATATAAGTGTAGAAGAAGCGGTCAAGTTCATCGTTTCGGGGGGAATTGTCGTACCCGAGGTGATGCTGCCGCCTCAGATTGGCCAGAACGGCGCCGTATGAGACTATCAACTCTTCTCTCCGAAGAACTCGTGTTAGCCGACATGAGCGCCGACAACAAAGACGAAGCGATCGTCACGCTGCTGGCCGTGATCGGTAGGCGCTTTCCTCTCCTTGACATGGAGACGATCGCCGCCGCCATCGACGAGCGCGAGCGTATCGAAAATACTTCCTACGGCCACGGTTACGCTTTCCCACATGCCCGCACCGATGCCGTTGAACGCATGTACATCGCTTTTGGTGTGAGCAAGAAGGGGCTTTCGGACAAGACTCCTGATGACGTGACGCTGCGCGTAGTCTGCCTGATGCTCACGCCCTCCAACATTTCGCAGTTGTACCTGCAAACGCTTTCGGCGTTTGCCCGTTTTGCGCGCGATCCGCAGAATCTTAAGAAATTGCTTGATGCCAGAGGGGTTGCCGCCGTGATCGAAGTCGTTCATCAATCGGGCGTCAATGTTGATCGCGAATTGCTGGTGAGAGATATCATGGTTGAAAAGGTTATCAGCGTCACTACCGGCCAGTCACTAAAAGAGGTCGCCAATCTTTTCTACAAACACCGTATCGGTGAAATGCCGGTGGTCGACGATCAGGACTGGGTTGTCGGACAGATATCCAACCGCGATCTAATCAAAGCCGCCCTCTCCGATCTTCGATCACTGCTAGGTAAACCGTCAGCCCCCGCAGATCTTTCGATGCTCGACGATCTTCTCAAGACTCAAGAGACAATGACGGTAGACAAGATCATGTGGAAGGATATAGTGACAACCACCGAGGATACCCCCGTGGTACGACTGGCTACAGCGATGCTCAACGCAAACCTACGCATGGTTCCGGTAGTGCGCGACGGCAAACTGGTCGGCGTCGTCGTGATGTCGGATATCGTCTCCAAGATAATTCGCGGGTAGGGAAGCAAGGAAGAGACATGCATCAAGCTTTTCTCTGGGGCGGATTCATCCTCTTCGTTCTCGTCATGATTTCGATTGACCTCGGTCTGTTCCATCGCAAATCCCATGCTGTCAAGACCAAAGAAGCACTCATCTGGTGCGCCGTTTGGGTCAGTCTGGCGCTGCTTTTCAATGTCGGCGTCTACCACTACCGGGGCAGCCAGGCGGGTGTTGAGTTCCTGACCGGGTACTTGATCGAGCTGTCTCTGAGTCTTGACAATCTTTTCGTGTTCCTGCTGATATTCTCATTTTTCCGAGTTCCGAAGCATCATCAGCACTCCGTGCTTTACTGGGGTATTCTGGGCGCACTCGTGATGAGGGCAATCATGATTATGACCGGAATCGCGCTGATCAACAATTTCCATTGGATTATCTATGTCTTTGGAGCTTTCCTGGTCTTCACGGGGGTGAAGATGTTTTTCACGGGTGATCAGGAAATCCATCCGGAAAAGAACATCGTCATTCGGCTGGCCAAAAAGATCTTCCCCGTGACACACGAGTTTCACGAAGGTCATTTCTTTGTCAGACTCAAAGGTCGCTTACTGGCGACGCCCCTATTTCTTGTCCTGCTGGTGATTGAGACGACTGACCTTGTCTTTGCGGTGGATTCGATTCCGGCGATTCTGGCCATTACACGGGATTCATTTATCGTTTACACATCGAATGTATTTGCCATCCTTGGGCTGCGGTCCTTCTATTTTGCGCTTGCCGGCATGTTCGACAAGTTCCGTTTCCTCAAAGTCGGCTTGGCGATTGTGCTGACCTATGTCGGCCTCAAGATGTTACTGGCCGACATCTACAAAATCCCCACCATACTCTCGCTGACTTTCATCGCGCTGACGATAGGGCTCTCGATCCTGATTTCGTTTTTTAAACCGGAAAAGACCAAGTAAGCAGCTACACGAAGGTCGGCAGCTCGGCGCCTGCGCGTTTGCGCCTTCGCTGCGAACAGCGACAGCACAGGCCGCAAGGATAGAGAATTCATGGTTAACTCTGCTGCAGCGGAGTTTGCAGCCATAATTCTCGAGCCCGGCCGTTGGGCGGGTTAGCGGTCTGAATATCCGCAAGGAATGGCGGCACCAGGACTGTGAAGACGGCGGGCCATTGCAGGAAACCAGTTATCGCAACGAAAAGGCGAATGGGAGCAGGCTCTTCCTGCTCCTCTACAACGGTGAATCGTCCCGGACGAATACTCCGGGCTGCAGATCCCCATTTCATGCTGCAATAATCGACTAACGCTCTCCGTAAGAGAACTGATTTGGCAGCAACTTCTCAGGAGGAGTGGATGATATCTTGAAACCGAACAGGAAACAGATCTGATCCCTACCACTCATATATGAAGAGACCTGCTTGCTCCACTCTGCTACTACGTCATCTCTCAAAGACGATACATTCACTCCGGGCAACTCAGCGGCTCGATCCAATGCCTGGATCGCACGCAGATGCAGATTACAGGCACGGTATAGGCCGGCAATCTCGATCAGCATTTCGGCATTCGGTTTTGACCCACCAGCCGACTTCTCCCCACTTTCGATGCCACGCAGAAGCGCGGCTGCTGCAGCGCGGACGCGAG
>JAPLUP010000159.1 GCA_026397575.1 Candidatus Zixiibacteriota bacterium | reverse complement strand
AACTTGATTCGTTGGCAGATATAGTTAGTTTCGGCGTAGCGCCGGCGTTCCTGACCTTGATAGCGGTTCTGAATGACTTCGACGCCTATATCGGCTGGGTAGTCGCCGTGTTTTTTATCATGACTGGCCCGTTTCGTTTGGCTCGGTACAACGTCATATCCGACCCCCACCGCAAAGCGCGGTATCTTGGCCTGCCAATACCGACCGCAGCGGTGGCGATCGCGTCGTACATCATTCTCTGCATGAAGTACTTTCAAGAAATTCAATACCCGGAGTTCTTTGTGACTATGGTCATAGCTCTGTCCGGTCTGATGGTTTCCACGGTGGCTTATGACACGCTGCCGGAGAAGTTTGACACTACAGAAAATCGTTTGAAGGCGCTGGGAGTTTTTGTATTCTTGGTGGCGGTGGTGGTCAAGCCGAGGATGATGATTTTCCCCGGCGTAGCGTTGTACATCCTCCTCGGTGTTGTGAAGGAGGGTTGGCGGATCATGGTGGGGAGCAGCCGTAGGATCAGAAAGGACAGGTCTCATGTCGCAGAAGAGTAAGAAAGTTGTCTGCCATATCAGTCTGAAGGACGGTGTGCTGGACCCGCAAGGGGTCACTATTCGCAACGCGCTGGCACAGCTTGGCTTTGATGATGTCGTGGAAGTGCGTTCCGGCAAAGTGTTCGAACTGACCTTCAAGCCTGAAGTCACCAATGATGTTCGCGCCAAGTCTGAGGAGATCTGCCGCAGGGTGCTGGCGAATCCGGTGATCGAGACTTTCGGGGTTGAGGAATCGTAAGATGAAGTTTGGCGTGGTTACATTCCCCGGTAGCAACTGCGACTATGATAGCTACATGGTGATCAAAGACCAACTGAAGAAGGATGTCGAGTTCATCTGGCACAAGGACAGCGATGTCTCCGGTCTTGACTGTATTATCCTGCCAGGTGGGTTTTCGTACGGTGATTACCTGCGTACCGGCGCGATTGCCCGCTATTCACCGGTTATGGGATCGGTTATCGAGTATGCCAACAATGGTGGGCTGGTAATTGGAATTTGCAACGGTTTTCAAATATTATTGGAATGCGGGTTGCTGCCCGGCGCCATGCTACGCAACCGATCGCTACAGTTCATCTGTAAACATGTTTATCTGCGTTGCGACAACAACGAGACGCCGTTCTCAAACCGGCTCAACGTTGGCGACGTGCTGAAGATCCCGATTGCACACACCGACGGCAACTACTACTGGTATCAGGCGGATTTGGAGGAATTGGAGTGCAATCGTCAGATCGTGTTCCGCTATTGCACGGCAACCGGCGAAGTTACCGACAAGGCAAACCCGAATGGCAGTGTCAATAACATTGCCGGTATCTGCAACAAAACCCGCAACGTTTTTGGAATGATGCCGCACCCGGAACGGGCCAGCGAGGCGCTTCTGGGGTCCGCCGATGGTCTGGGGATCTTCCAGTCTATTGTCGCTTATGCCGCGTCAGGAGTGACAGCTTGAAGCGCAGCGAAATTGTCTTTCTAATAGTTTCCCTGATACTGGCAGCCGTGGTGGGTGGATTGGTAGGGGACATCATCGGCAAATTTCTTCCGGACGGCGCCGCCAAGACCCTCTTTCAGGAGAGCCTGCAGATCGGACTCAAACCCTTTACGGTTGACTTTTTCGCGATCAGTTTCACACTCGGATTTATGTTCAAAATCAATTTTGTCAGCGTATTATTCCTGGTGATGGTAGTGATCTACTTTCGTTGGTGGTACATCTAACTTCTGGAGGAGAAAATGTTTGGTGGACTCGGGATGCAGGAACTACTTGTCATATTCCTGATCATATTGCTCCTGTTCGGCGCCAAGAGAATTCCTGACATCGCGAAGGGTCTTGGCCGCGGAATCAGCGATTTCAAAAAGGCGATGAAGGATACCTCTGATGAGGTGATGAAACCGACGCCGGGTGACGAGAAGGTGACGAAAAGCGATAACAGTAGCGATAACAAGGAATAGATGTTCACCAAGGAAGATATCGACAAGATTACAGGGATTCTCGGGTCGCCGGAAGCGGTTTGGGAATCCGATCATCACCGCATCAAAGTCGTCCAGGTTGAAGAAAAGCGCAGCCTGGTTCTGGAAATCTACCCCGACACGGCTCTCGGCAACAAGCGCGGCACTCTGATTGTAGTGTACACCGGTGGCGCGCATTTACAGTTGCACAATTGTTCAGGCTATGTCGTCAGCGAAGAACTCGGCGAAGTAACCTTTGTCGCTGAGTGTGAAGGGCGTCTCTCCGGACTGGTCGTGGAGCGTGAAGCTGCCAGTTCGCTTTACGCCGAGGTCAATAGCGATCTGATATCATCCGACTTCTCCAAGTTCGGTGTGGAGGTCATGCTCTCGGGTGTGGCGCTATCGCTGGCGGAAGATCTATTCAAAAACGACAAGCAGTAAGTACGATAGCTCCCAGATATTCGTAGTTACGTCGAGAGGAGGCCCATTATGTCCGGTCAAAGCGTTTGCCCTTGGTGGGCGGGGTATTTTCTTGCAAGTTCGCTGCGGCGTTGGGTACAAGACCCGGAGAAGATTCTGAAACCGTACAT
>JAPLUP010000690.1 GCA_026397575.1 Candidatus Zixiibacteriota bacterium | reverse complement strand
AACCTTGCGCGCTTTCTAATGAACTAATTCTTAGTCGCTGACGGTACTGTTCTCGACTTCTTTGAGTGAGAGATGTTCTTGCTTAAGGTGGTAGAGACCGGCAATGGTAATTGTGAAATACTGCGTTGCCCACATGACGATGCTGCAGGCGGCGGCATCGGCGGCGGGGACGTTGTATAGGCTTAGACTCAATACGGTCAAGTATTGGTAGGGTCCGATAAACCCCGGCGCATTCGGTAGCATGATTCCGACCGAGACCACGGCCAGGACTACGAATGACGCGTCGATGGGCAGGTATGACATGCCGAATGCCAGGAAGATCAGATAGTTCGAAACGGCCATGATCACCCACAACAGAATCGACTGCGCCGAGATGATCACAATCGCCTTCGTGTCGGAAAGCACTTCCAAACCGGAGGCAAATTTGAGACAAACGTCGCTACCGGTTCTGCGAATCTTTTCCGGGAACACATGCAACATCCTGTTGACCCAGCGCAGCGTCATATCGGTCTTGACCTTGAGCAAGACCATACCGACAACAGCTATAACGGTCAGAATAAAAAAGACCCATCCGGCTTTCTCCAGATGCCGCAAGTCAGCAGTTTCCGGGAATTTTTTGAACAGCAAGATGAGAGTGAACAAGGCGAGAAGTGTTAGCAGGTCAAAAACGCGCTCGACCAATGTCGTTGCCATTGCCGCCGAGCGGGAAACATTCTCGATCTTGCCGAGTGACATCGGGCGGACAAACTCGCCTAACCGCGCCGGTAAAACATTCGATGCCATAAAGCCGATCATCGATGCCGCGTACAGTCCGTGGACCGAGCACTTCTTAAGAGGATTGACCATGTACCCCCAGCGCCACGCACGGAGCGCCCTTGCCACGAAAATGGAGGCGATGTTGGGTAGAAGCCACCAGTAGTTGGCGGCGCGCATCGCCGAGTACACTTTTGCCCATTCGACCTTTTGGATAAACAAATATAGAAAGAACGCGCCAATCAGAAAACCTACGAGAATCAGCAGATTCCTACGCATGCTTGCCCCACTCGCTAAACGTCTTTTCCATCACGGCGAATGAGCGTCGCGCACAATCATCCCAGGTGAAACGGTTTGCCCACTCCAATGCGCCCTGCGACAGCGACTGACAAAGCGGCTTGTCGGATAGCACTCGCACAATTTGTTGAGCAAGCTCTTCGATGTTGCCATACTGGTACAGCAGCCCCGATTTTCCCGGACTTACCGAGTCCTTCAACCCCGGTGAATTCGCCGCTACCACCGGTGTGCCACAGGCATTGGCTTCGATATTCGTAATAAACCGGTTAGTTCCACGGCATCCTGTAGCCCCAGTCTCGCTACAATCTGCTTCAGCGATTCCAGATAGTCGCCATCCCCCACAATCAAGGCGCGCACATCCGGTACCGATTTCTGTATGGCCGGCAACGCCTGAACGAGATGATGCACCGACTTGTATTTCTTGATGCGTCCGAGATAAACAACCGTCGGACGATCGTACTTGACCACCGGCTGCTCAGGATTGTACATGTCATGGTCAACACCACATTCGGCGACGCCGATCTTGTCCGCGGCGATTCCGCGGGCGACCAAATCGAGACGTGTCGATTCACTGATCGCCAGAAAGCCGGACTTACGATAGACACTCTTGATCGGCTTCTCGGCCAAATAGACATAGCTGGCGATCACCGGGTTAGCTTCCTGATAGATGTTTCTACCGAATAGGTGCGGAATGACGGCCAGATGCGGCATCTTGAAAAACATCGGCAGATAGAACGGTATCTTGTTGATGTCCTCCACGATCAGATCATGCGGTTTTTCATCAAGAATCTGGCGGATCAACGTCGGCGCGATAAAGTTGAAAGTCTGTCGCCCTCCCCTGCGATAGACCTCCATGCCGCCGATACATTCACGAGTTTTGCAGCCGGGATAAGTGCAGCAAGCCAGAGACACTTCGTGTCCCCAACTCACTACCCGTCTGAGTATTTCCTCCAGATGAACCTCGGCGCCACCCGCCTGAGGGTGCGTGAGATCTTGCCAATTGATCGCCAGTATTCGCAACTACGTTCCGGTCCTACTGTGTGTCGCGTGGGACGTCTACTTGTCTGACCCGAACGCCGGTACGCAACGTATCCGTGCTCTTTAGTCTTCTAACTTCGGCAAGTGCTTCCTGAACATCGGTGTCATTGGGATGATTAGATGCCCACCGACCGAGCAGATTTTCCAGCGAATCATACTGCTTATCCTGATAGTAGATTCTTAGCAACTGCTGATAGGCATTCTCATGGTTCGGATTTCGTTCGAGAATACCGTTCAGAATTTGATAAGCACGCGCCTTGTCTTTGTTGTTCTGCCAGAGACCGGTGGCAATCGCGATCCAGCCCATCTCCACATCAACCGAACGCGGAGCATTACGAGCAATCTCCTCGGCGCGCGGCAGCGAATCCATGTCGGTGTATAGCTGCATCAGATAAGCATAAGTCTGCCACTGTCCGGGAACTACTCCCAGC
>JAPLUP010000189.1 GCA_026397575.1 Candidatus Zixiibacteriota bacterium | reverse complement strand
AGGAACGGAGGTTGCCATGCCAGTCTTTGAGTATAAAGGCAAAACAGTGACCGGCTCACCTGTAGAGGGTGAACTCAAAGCGAAAGATCGCGCGGAGTTGGAACGGGTTCTGAGGCGCAACAAAGTCCTCGTTGACAAGATTTCCAGAAAGCCTTCCCAGATTAACATCAAGTTCGGCTCCGGTATCAAGAAAGTGCACATTTCCCGCTTTACGCGGCAGTTCGCCACAATGATCGGCGCCGGCTTGCCGATGGTGCAGTGCCTCGACATTCTCTCGAAACAGATGGATTCTCAGGAGTTCCGCCGCATCATCACCGAGATCAAAGACTCCGTGTCATCCGGTTCGACGCTTTCCGAGGCGATGAAGAAACACAAGAAGGCCTTCGACGATCTCTATGTGAACATGGTTGAAGCCGGTGAAATGGGCGGCGCACTGGACACAATTCTGGTACGTTTGGCTGGTTATCGTGAAAAGGCGGATTCCTTGGCGCGCAAGATCAGAGGAGCGATGGTTTATCCCGCCGTCGTGTCGGTGGTGGCGATCGGCGCAACGGTTGCCATGCTAGCTTTCATTGTGCCGGTTTTCGCTAAAATGTTTGCTGGTCTCGGCGCCGAGTTACCCGGCCCGACACAGTTCGTTCTGAAGATCTCTCACCTTTTGCAGAGATTCTATCCGGTCATCCTCGGCGCTGTGATCGCCGGCATTGTCGGGCTGCGATTGATATTGAAAAACGATCAGGGGCGGCTCTATTTCGACAAATTCATGCTGAAAACGCCCGTCTTCGGAGACCTTATCCGCAAGGCGTCGGTGGCGCGCTTTACCCGCACGCTGGGAACGCTGATTCAGTCCGGCGTGACGATTCTCGACGCACTCGAAATCACGGCCAAGACTGCCGGCAACAGGGTGTTGCAGGTTGCCATCAAAAAGTCGGTCATCTCGATTGCCGAAGGTGACACAATTACCAGCCCGCTGAAAGAGTCGGGTGTGTTTCCTCCGATGGTGATCCAGATGATCGGGGTGGGCGAGAAGACTGGCGGATTGGATGAGATGCTATCGAAGATCGCCGATTTCTATGACGAAGAAGTGGACGCGGCCGTCAGCGCCCTGACAGGACTTATTGAACCAATAGTCATTGTGGTCATGGGCGCCGTTATCGGCGGTATCCTGATCGCGATGTATCTGCCGATGTTCGACATCATCGGCAAGATCAACTGACGAAGCCGGTTATCGTAATGTAGAGGGAGAGGCCACCTCTGATACGCGGGGGTGGCTTCAGCTATTATGGCAGCTTATCGCAAACGCAAACTGAAGGAAGAACTCAGAAGCACCTGGTTTATTCCTCTGCGTCTGTCGATTTTCCTGCTCGTTTTTGGCGCGGTAGTGCTTTCGGAAGCCGGCCAGTCGGGAATCTTTCAGCCGTTTCTCTACTATTCTGTCGCCACTCTGGTTTTCCTTCTCGTAATCGAATTTGACATCCGCATAATCAAGCCACAATTCCTGAGCTTGATCATCTTTGCGCACATCGTTCTTGAGCTTACTGCCGAAGGCGCCATTGTCCGAGGCGCCGGGCATCTGACCTCACAATACTCGGCTCTATTCCTGTTAAGTATCGTCTCAGCCAGTCTGGTGTACCGTCTTGCTGGGACGCTTTCCGTGGCCACATTGGCCGCGCTGATCTACGCTTTCACCTCGACTACTCACGGGATGTCCGGCGGCTTCTTCGACCTGCAGCAATTCCGACAGACGTACCAAGTCAACGATGAAATCTTTTACGCTGTCTTTCTGCATGTCTGCACCTTCTATCTCGTCGCGTTCATCTCCGGATTTCTCGCGGCCAAACTTCGCGTCAAGGAAGGTGAACTGTCGCACACGTCCGAGAAACTGGAACGGGTACAACTTGACACCGACGACATCCTGCACAATC
Organism: Candidatus Zixiibacteriota bacterium; assembly: GCA_026397575.1. Lineage (GTDB taxonomy): Bacteria > Zixibacteria > MSB-5A5 > CAIYYT01 > CAIYYT01 > CAIYYT01. The sequence continues at coordinate 13,443 of JAPLUP010000189.1, read as the reverse complement.
TCCATTCCGGTCTGATTACCGTCGACAATCGTGGCCGAATCGTCTATTTCAACCGCGCTGCTGAAGCCATTCTGGGAATTAGCCAAAAAGAGGTCAAAGGACAGAGTTTCCTCGAAGTATTCAACCAACGGATGCCCGAATTCTGTGAGCGCGTATTATCGGTACTCAAGCTGGCCAAGCCAAATCTCCGCTCCGAGACGCAGATTATTAGCCGGGACGGCAGGACCATCCCATTGGGTCTGACGACTTCCATTCTGGGTGACGAACGGGTCGGAATTCGCGGCGTCATCGCCATCTTCCAGGATTTGACCTTAGCTAAACAGATGGAGCAGGCATTGATGCAAGCTGACCGCTTGGCTGCAGTTGGTGAGCTGTCGGCACGTATCGCCCACGAAATCCGTAATCCGCTGGCATCCATCTCCGGTTCAGTCGAAGTACTCAAAAACGAAATCGAGCTGACCGGCGAAAATGCGAGGCTGATGTTGAACGACTTTCTGGTTTATGCCCGCACGGCGCCAACCCACACGACCAAGGTCGAATTGGTTTCGGTGGTCGGAGAGACAATCGAATTGCTCAGAAACAACCCGGCGTTGCCCAAGACCCTCACCATCAATTTCGAAACCGAGCAATCAACCGTTTACATCGTCGCGGATGAAGATCAAGTGCGGCAAATTGTGATCAACGTTGTTAACAATGCTATCGAAGCCGTGGATGATAACAGTGGCGCGGTCCAAGTCCGAATCGTCTCCGCTGAGGGTAGACCCGGCGTCTCTAACACCGAGTGGGTCTGTCTGCAAATAGCCGACAATGGCTGCGGCTTTTCCGGAGAAGATAAGGACAAAATCTTCGAGCCCTTTTTCTCCCGAAAGAAAGGCGGCACCGGTCTGGGACTGGCAATAGTGAAACGCTGCCTTGACACTATTGATGGCCGGATCGAAGTCGAATCGACGACAAACCACGGCACAACCTTTACTCTTCTCTTCAAGAAGTATCTGATTCCGCGTGATAGCGAAAAAACGGCTATTCCCGCTTTGAATCCGGCGACTGAAAAATCTCTCACCTAATCGATTGCCACCGACTCGCTCAAAGGATTCTCGCTTCCGACTGCCGAACAGCGCAGCAACCTCCCCGAATCAGACCTTCCCTCGCGTATAGTCAGAGTGACAATGAACAGCAACCGCCTCGCCGACGAAACCTCCCCCTATCTACTTCAGCATTCTACCAATCCGGTCGATTGGTACCCTTGGGGAGCGGAAGCGCTGAACAAGGCAAAGGCCGAGAACAAACCAATCTTCCTTTCGATCGGCTATTCGGCCTGCCACTGGTGCCATGTCATGGAGCGGGAGTCGTTTGAGAACGTCAGCATCGCTGCGATCATGAACCGGCATTTTGTCAACATCAAGGTCGACCGCGAAGAGCGCCCCGATCTTGATGATTTCTTTATGGCATTTGTGCAGTTGACCACCGGAGGGGGTGGTTGGCCGATGTCGGTCTTTCTTACTCCCGATGGCAGGCCATTTTTCGGTGGCACTTACTTCCCTCCCGAGGACGTCTATGGCAGACGCGGATTTCCGTTTATCCTAAAAGCTGTCACTCAGACCTGGAGCGTGCAGCAGCAACAGGTACTCGAGAGTTCGACGTCGCTGCTGGCCGAGTTGCAGGCGAATTTTGCCGGGACCGGTCCGGGTGGTATGCTCAAGCCGGAAATACTTGACGAAGCAGTGCAGCAAATGCTTGACCGATTTGATCCGGTCGATGGAGGTTTTGGCGGCGCGCCCAAGTTCCCGCCGAGTTATTCCCTCTCGTTGCTGATGAAACAGTACAGTCGCAGCCAAAATCCGCTACTGCTCAAAGCGATCACTCACACACTCGACCGAATGGCTTATGGCGGTATCTACGATCACCTTGGCGGTGGCTTCCATCGCTACTCCGTCGATGCCCAGTGGCTCGTTCCACACTTTGAGAAAATGCTATATGACAATGCCCTGCTCGCGGTGACATATCTGGAAGCATTCCAGCTCACCGGCAAACGGCTTTATCGGAAGGTCGCGACCGAGATTCTTGATTATGTTCTTCGAGACATGCACGATTCTCCCGGTGGATTCTGTTCCTCGGAGGATGCCGACAGCGAAGGCATAGAAGGCAAGTTCTACGTTTGGACACCCGGGGAAGTTTTTTCGGCATTGGGAAATCAGCACGGCAAGCTCTTTTGCGACTATTATGATGTGACCAACGCCGGCAATTTCGAGCGGAACCTCTCGATCTTGCACCTTAGAGTTGACCCCGCGACGTTCGCCCAGTCGTACGGGCTAACCCTAGAGCAACTCGAAGCTAAGCTTTCTTCTCTGCGCTCTCAACTGCTTGAATTGCGTGGCAAACGTTTCCGGCCGCATAAAGACGACAAAGTCCTTACCGAGTGGAATGGTCTCATGTTGTCTGCGCTTGCCAAAGGCTATCAGATAACGGGCGACCTACGCTACCTTGATGCCGCGCGAGATTGCGCCCAATTTCTCGAAACCAAACTGCTGAAAGAGGATGGTCTGCTGCGCGTTTATCGCCAAGGGCATGCTAAGCAGCATGGCTTCCTCGCTGATTATGCGTTTTCCGCCAACGGATTGATCGACTTGTACGAAGCATCGTTTAACATACACTGGCTGAAACTTGCCAACCGGCTGGCCGACAAGATGATCGCCAATTTCCTTGACGCCGATGGCGGTGGCTTCTTTATGACACTTGCCAACCAACCCGATCTCCCCGTCCGACCCAAGGACTCTTACGACGGCGCTGTTCCATCGGGCAATTCAGTTGCGGCGATGGCGATGCTGCGATTATCGGTGTTAGTCGACCGCAAAGACTTCCACGATCTGGCTCTCAGCACGATGTCGTCATTAGCCGGCAGCGCCAAGAGGGTTCCGATTGCGTATATGAATTTGCTAAACGCCTTCGATTTCAGCCATTATCCCCCCCAAGAAATTGCTATCATTGGCAATCGCGACGATCTTGAGGCACAGGCGCTTTTTCAAACGGCGTACACTACCTATGTCCCCAACAAGGTCATTGCGTTCCTGGATCCCGACGATCCGAAAAGAACCGAGATACAAGAACTGATGCCGCTGCTGCGGAACCGAACTCCTGTCGGCGCCGGTGCAACCGCGTACGTGTGCAAGGATTTTGCCTGCAAGTTGCCGGTGACGCAAAGGTCGGAATTGGTTAGGCAACTGGCAGACCCCCGTCTCTAAGAGACTGTTGAAAAACCCTCTCGGTGTCATTTTGAGGAGTCCCGCCGTTGCGGGACGACGAAGAATCTCTAATTTGCTACAGGACAAGTGAGCTGGAGTCTTCGCTCCGCTCAGAATGACAAGCCACCCTGCCTTTTCAACAGTCACGTAAGTTCCGTGCAAACAAACCCGGTATCAACCTGTCAAGAGCAGCGCATTCTTGTCGTCGATTTTGGTGTTAAACTCTTGACTTCAGAGTGAAGGGGCACAATATTGGCTCGGCGCACTCCGGGAGGGATGTTTGTGCTCAGGCATAGTGATGATAAGCCACAGCTTATTAGGCAGTTAGCGCTCTTCGGAGTGATTCCGCTATTGATGGCGGTCGGCCCGCTCGTCGGGTTTGCAATCGGCAAATGGCTTGACGGTTGGCTCGGCACCGAACCATTCTTGATGGTTCTTTTTATTGGACTGGGATTTGCCGCTTCCGGCAAAGAAGTCTATGACTTGATTCGTAAGGTCAGTAAGGATTTGTAATCTTTTTCACAAGCAATGGGTTTAGAGTTTATTACACGCATCATCAAGACCACGGCAGCATTGGCGCTGATCGTGGCCCTCTATCTGACCATGTATTACTCGGGCAGAGTGGCGCTCGGATTTCTAATCGGCGCGGCCTGGAGTCTGACTAACCTGTATTTCATCAAGGGTATGGTCACCGAGTTGATCACGCCGAACGAGACTCGCAAGGACGTGGCGATTGTGCTTGGATTCATCAAATTTCCGGTTTTGTATGTCGGCGGTTATCTCGTAGTCGCATCCGGCTATTTCTCGGTCTGTTCCCTACTTGCCGGTTTTTCGCTAATTTTCCCGATTGCCTTGTTGAAGGTATTGGGCAGAGTGATATTGCGGATGGACGTATTTGGCTTCGAAAAGAAACACGCTGAGGGTGCCCATTGATTCTTGAGCGCTTGACTTTCCCCATTCTCATGATGGCCGAAGGGGCGGGACGTTCCGCCGCCGACACGGTGACGCACGCCGCTGAGCATGGCGAGTCATCTGCGCCCGAGCTTCCCAACATCCTGCAGTTGCTCTATCACGGTTTTGGTGATGCGTTCAAGAGCTTGTACCACTGGGAGAACATATTCTTTGCATTCTCAGTACTGGCCTTTCTGTGCATCGTTTCGCTGAGAATCTACGCCAAGCGTCAACCTATGCCGGACAAGCTGCAGAACCTCGCGGAAATGATTGTCGAAGCTCTCGACAACTTCTTCGCCAGCATTCTCGGTCACCACGCGCGAAGATACACGCCGTTTCTCGGCACGCTGTTCATCTATATCCTACTGATGAACTGGATAGGAATGATTCCCTTCTTGAAATCCCCCAGTTCCTACGCGACGATTCCGGTATCGCTGGCGCTGATCGTCTTCATATATGTGCAATACACCGGCTTTCGACGCCTCGGCGTCTGGGGTTGGGTCTTTCACATAATGGGCTCGCCCAAAGACGCTGTCAGTTGGGCGCTGGTGCCACTGAATTTGCCGATTCACCTGATCGGCGAACTGGCCAAGCCGCTGTCGCTTTCTCTGCGTCTATTCGGCAATATCACTGGCGAGGATGTTCTGATCGCCGCCTTTACCGGCCTTGGTGTGATGGTGCTCTCCTTTGCTCATCTGCCGATCGGAATTCCGTTGCAACTGCCGTTCTATTTCCTTGGTCTATTGATGTCAACAATACAGGCCCTCGTGTTTACTTCGTTGGCGACCATCTATATATCAATGATGCTCCCGCACGAGGAACATGGTGAAGAACATTAATCGTTTAACTCATCTCTCGCAGGAGGAAACATGGATTACAAATTTGCGTTAGCGCTCTCCCTGCCGATCGCAATCGGTCTGGCGGCAATCGGCTCGGGCTTCGGTCTGGGTCGGGCGGTTGGTCAGGCGATGGAAGCCATCGGCCGTCAGCCGGAAGCTGCCGCGAAGATTCAGGTAGCCATGATCATTGGTAGCGCCTTCATCGAAGCGCTCACCATTTACGCGCTGGTTGCCTTCTTCATTTTGATGGGCAAGATCGGCTAAATCACGATGTCGCGGGCGGATCAACAATGCTCCGCCCGCCTTAGTCACAATCGGACAAGGCGAGGATAAGATTGCTTAGTCAAGTACTGGATGCACTGAAGATTGAAATCCCGCAGCTGATCACCCACATCATCGGCTTCTTGATCGCGCTCTGGATTCTCAAGCGGTATGCCTGGAAACCCATCTTGGCATTGCTGGACGAACGCCGCGAACGCATCAAAAACAGTTTTGCCGAGATCGAAGCCAAGCAGAAACAGGCGGATGCCCTCAATGCCGAGTATCAGTCGAAGTTGAAAGACATCGACACTGAAGCCCGGCGCCGCTTGACCGAGGCAATGGCTGAGGGCGAGAAGATCGCTGCCAAAATCAAAGAAGACGCCCGCAACGAAGCCAAGGACATGTTCAGTCGTAGCAAGGCCGAAATCGAACAGGATATGGCCAAGGCGCGGGTGGAACTGAAGAACGATGTGGTGGTAATGACCATTACTGCGGCGGAAAGAATTATTCATGAGCGACTTGATACTCCGAAGCAGCGCGAGTTGATCGGCCGCTTTATTGACGACATCGAGAAAGTCAAGTAGCAGGCACGCAAGATGCAAACGCAGCAGATTGCCGAAAGGTATGCCCACGGTCTGTTTGATCTGACTCAGCAACTGCGCAACACCGAGTCGGTACATCTGGACTTTGGCGATTTGGCGAATGTCCTCAAACAGGATGATTCGTTGATTCGCTTTCTGGCAGCGCCGCAAATCGTGGAAAGCGACAAGACGGCCGTTGTTGCCAAGGTTTTCCAAGGCAAGGTCGCCGATCAACTTTATCATCTGCTGCAACTCGTGGTCGCCAAACGGCGCACCGGATTTCTGGTAGAAATCGCTGCCGAGTATTCTCGGCTCTATCACGACAGCAAGGGAATCGTCGTAACTCGTCTGATCAGCGCCATACCGTTGACAGCGGAAGAGATCGGCAGCATCAAAACGCGCCTGAACAAGCTGACCGGAAAAACTATCGAGATCACGACCGAGGTTGATGCGGACATTATCGGCGGGGTGATTGCGTTCGTTGGCGAAAAGATCATTGATTGCTCGATTCGTCACGACCTGCAGGTCCTGCGCGAGCAACTGCTCGAGTTGAAGGTACACTAAGCTATGAATTTTGATATTTGAGGATATGGGAGTCGATGGCATGGCGTTAAAACCTGAAGAAGTAAGTGCGATAATCAAGCAGCAGATTGCCGGTTACGAAACCAAACTCGAAATGGAATCGGTTGGCACGGTGCTGCAAGTCGGCGACGGTATCGCGCGCATCTGGGGACTGCGCGACGTCATGATGTCCGAACTGGTCTCCTTCCCCGGTGACGTGACCGGAGTGGTGCTGAATCTGGAAGCTGACAATGTCGGCGTGGCCATTATGGGTTCGGATCGTGAGATCAACGAAGGTGACACTGTTCGTCGTACCGGTCGTATCGCCTCTATTGCCGTCGGCGATGCCATGATTGGCCGTGTGGTCAATCCCCTGGGCGAGCCACTGGACGGCAAAGGCCCGATTGTCACCACCAAATTCCGTAACATTGAATCTGTCGCCCCCAACGTGGTGCAACGCCAGCCGGTAAAAGAACCACTGCAAACCGGTCTCAAAGCTATTGACTCGATGATTCCCATTGGCCGTGGCCAGCGCGAACTGATTATTGGCGACCGCCAAACCGGCAAGACCGCGATTGCCCTGGACACCATCATCAATCAGAAGAACACCGATGTCTTTTGCATTTACGTCGCCATCGGTCAAAAATCATCTACGGTCGCGCAAGTTGTCGGTATTCTCGAAGAACATGGCGCGATGAAGTATACTACGGTGGTGGCTGCCGAGGCCTCTGCTCCGGCGCCGTTGCAGTACATCGCTCCCTACGCCGGCGTTGCGATTGGCGAAGAATTCCTGTATTCCGGGCGTCATGTGTTGCTCATCTACGACGATTTGTCCAAACACGCACAATCGTATCGTCAGCTCTCGCTGCTATTGAGACGGCCGCCGGGTCGTGAGGCATATCCGGGTGATGTGTTCTATTTGCACTCGCGTCTTCTGGAACGCGCTGCCAAACTTTCGGACGAACTCGGTGGTGGATCATTGACCGCCCTGCCGATCATCGAGACTCAGGCCGGCGACGTCTCCGCATACATTCCGACCAACGTCATTTCCATTACCGACGGACAGATCTTCCTTGAATCGGATCTCTTCTACGCCGGTATTCGCCCCGCTATCAACGTCGGTATTTCCGTGTCGCGTGTCGGCGGCAAAGCGCAGGTGAAGGCGATGAGGAAAGTTGCCGGCAGATTGCGACTCGATCTCGCTCAGTATCGCGAGTTGGCGGCGTTTGCCCAGTTTGGTTCCGATCTGGATGAGGCCACGCAGGCGCAATTGACCAGAGGTTCGCGCATGACGGAGGTGCTCAAGCAGGGTCAGTTTGTACCCATGCCGATGGAGCGCCAGACCATGATTCTCTGGGTAGCGGTAAACGGCTACATTGACAGCTTGCCTTTGGAAGCTGTGAAAGCGTTTGAGGAAGGATTCTACCCGTACATTGACCAGAACTATCCCGACATTCCTCACACGATCGCCGACAAGAAAGATATCGACGACGCTACTGAAGCCAAGCTGAAGGAAGCGACCATAAAATACAAAGCGGAGTTTCTGAAGAAGTAGATGCCAACCCCACGCGACATACGCAAAAGAATCCGCGCGGTCGTCAGCACCAGCCAGATCACCAAGGCGATGCAGATGGTTGCGGCGGCGCGACTCCGGAAAGCTCAACAGATGGTGGAACAGTCGCGCCCCTATTCGGAGAAGATGCGACTCATCCTCGAACAAATATCGTCCGCTTCGGCAGAGGTCGAGCATCCCTTCTTCCAGCAACGCGAAGTCAAGGTTCGCGTCCTGGTCGTCTTTACTTCTGATCGTGGCATGTGCGGTTCGTTCAATACCAACGTTGTCCGACAGGCCGTCAGGATTCTTAAAGAACCCGGCGCCGAGAACATCAAATTGGTTCTGGTCGGTAAAAAAGGTGAAGACTTCTTCCGTCGGCAAAGCTGGCCGATTCTCAAAGTCTACAAAGGATTGCAAGGGCGCATGAATCTTGAGGTCGTGCGCGATCTGACCGATTACCTGATCAATCTTTTCGTCTCGGGAGAAGCCGACCATGTGCAACTGTTGTATACGCGCTTCAAGTCAATGGTCTCCTACAAGCTGAGCGTCGCTGATTTCCTGCCGATCAATCCACCCAAGAGCGATAAGATTGTCACGCGACAGTACATATTCGAGCCTGATCCGAAACAGATATTTGGCGCTCTGATGCCCGCTTACGCTTTGACGATCATCCAGATGGCTCTGGCTGACTCGCTCGCATCCGAGCACGGTACACGCATGATTGCGATGAGTCTCGCAACACGCAACGCCGAGGAAATGGTCGACACACTTACGCTGCAATACAACAAAGCGCGCCAGGGAGCAATTACCAAAGAGCTGCTGGAGGTTGTCTCCGGCTCGGAGGCGTTGCGAGGATGACAATCGCCGTGAATACGAATAAACATTGTAGGGGCAACTCTTGCGGTTGCCCGATAGACCCGCGGGCAGGCACGAGACCTGTCCCTACAAGAGGAGAATAGATGTCTGAGAGCTTCGGGAAAATAATTCAAGTCATCGGGCCGACCGTTGACTGTGAATTTGATTCAGATAAGCTGCCAAATCTTCTGAATGCACTCAAAATTGAAGACCAGAAGCGGAGCATCGACCTGACCGTGGAGGTCGCCCTGCATATCGGCGACAACATCGTCCGTTGCGTTTCGCTCGGCTCCACCGATGGCTTGGTACGCGGCATGAAAGTCATCGATACTGACGGACCCATTACGGTGCCCGTGGGTGAAAAAACACTCGGACGTCTCTTCAACCTGCTCGGCAAGCCCCTTGACAAGATCGGTGACATACCGGCTGACACCAAGAGATATCCCATTCACCGTCCAGCACCGCCGCTATCTGATCAGGTTACGAAATACACGCTGTTCGAAACCGGCATCAAAGTCATCGATTTGCTCGAACCTTATCCCAAGGGGGGCAAAGTCGGTCTCTTTGGAGGCGCCGGTGTCGGCAAAACGGTTGTCATTATGGAACTGATCCGCAACATCGCCACCGAGCACGGTGGGTACTCGGTCTTCTGTGGTGTCGGCGAACGCACCCGCGAGGGTAACGATCTCTGGCTGGACATGACGGAGTCAGGCGTTCTGGCGAAAACGGCGCTGGTCTTCGGCCAAATGAACGAACCCCCCGGTTCGCGTCTCCGCGTCGGACTCAGCGGTCTGACCATGGCAGAGTACTTCCGCGACGAAGAGCATCAGGATGTGCTCTTGTTTATAGACAACATTTTCCGCTTCGTACAAGCCGGCTCCGAGGTCTCAGCGCTGTTGGGACGTATGCCTTCTGCGGTTGGTTACCAGCCCACATTGAACTCCGAGATGAGCGCTCTGCAGGAGCGAATCACTTCCACCAAAGCCGGTTCGATCACCTCCGTACAAGCAATCTACGTTCCTGCCGACGACCTGACCGATCCGGCGCCGGCGACGACCTTCTCCCACCTTGATGCTACTACTGTGTTGTCGCGTCAGATTTCCGAGTTGGGCATCTATCCCGCTGTTGATCCCTTGGCTTCTACCTCGCGCATTCTCGACCCGAACATTGTCGGACACGAACACTACAATGTCGCTCGTGGCGTGCAGAGCGTGCTGCAAAGATATAAAGACCTTCAAGACATTATCGCCATTCTCGGTATTGACGAGCTTTCGGAAGACGACAAGCTGGCTGTCTCACGTGCGCGCAAAATTCAAAAATTCCTGTCGCAACCATTCTTTGTCGCCGAGCAATTTACCGGCAGAGCGGGTCGCTATGTCAAAATTGGCGACACCATTCAGTCGTTCAAGGAAGTGATTGACGGCAAGTGTGACGATCTCCCCGAACAGGCGTTCTATATGACCGGCAATTTGGATGAAGTGCGTGAAAACGCCGAGAAGATGAGGAAAAAAGTCTAAACGATGTTTAAGCTGTCCATTGTATCTCCCGAGCGCACCCTTTATGAGGACAACGTAGAATCCCTCATCGTCCCCGGTGGTGATGGTTATCTCGGCGTTCTCTCGCACCATGCCCCGCTGATTTCAACTCTCAAAGTCGGCGAGATCACTTTTCGCGACACCGACAAGAAGGAAGTCATTATGGCAACAAGCGGTGGTTTTATCGAAGTCTCCGACAACGTCGCCTCCATTTTGGTCGACACCGCTGAATTTCTCGACGAGATTGATCTAAGCCGAGCCGAGAACGAACTCCACCGGGCGGAAGAACTCCTGAACGTCACCGTCACTGCCGCGGATCACGACCGAGCAGTTCACTCGCGCGAAAAAGCGCGCAACCGAATTAACCTCGTCAAGAAGTACAAGTAGCGCCATTCAAATAGCTGTCCAAGCCACGGAGCAGTAGTTCGCGTGGTGTGATAGCCGGTTGCACTTGGTGCAAGCTGCGGTAGATAGGAAGAAATTGTTCTTCGTGCAGAGACGCCAGCGAATAGGCAAGTTCTTCCGCGCCGATCAGCATCTGGTTGTAGTGCTTGGCGAGACACTCATAGGCTGCATAGAGCGTCTTCCATTCATACTTCTCCAGATCGGCTACGTGTCTCATAGTCTCATTGAGAATATGCGAGCCAACCTCATGTCGGATAAGCTGAACCGTGTAGTCGAAGGGGCGATCATGATGGAATACAACCGTGTCGTAGGCAAGTGAGTCGGCATTGGGTCCGTTCTTGATAGCGCTCACCAGAGTGGCACGAAAACAGTCGAGCTTGTACTCTATACCCGTCGCTTTCTCCCACGCCGAGATTGGATCGAAGGTACCGAAGTGTTTGTTTATCGTCGCCGCCACCTCTTCCATCCTTGCGTTTTCGACCGGCCAGACCGAGCTTCGATATGCCGGAAGGTTTCTCATCACAATTTCCCCTAACTTCGCAATCGTCTCGCGGTGATGGACAATCCCCGAAAGTTCTTTTTCGAACTCCGCTTTCGCAATCCAGACGCTTTGTCGCTCAAACTCGGTTGCGTAGCGGCTAAAAAATGCCAAGAATGCTCCTTTGGCGCAGCCCTCGTCCAAAAGCGAGAAATACTCGGCAAAGCGCGCTTCTGATTGCCGATCGAAATACGCCGGCAGGAACAGAAAGATGGTGACAAGATCGCTGCCCGAACCCATCCCGAAAGTGAGCAAATCGCGGTGCCGCTGTAGGAAACCAAGGTCGGATTCGTCCACTGAACCGGCGTACTTATCGGCATATTCGCTGTCAAAGCCGATCCGCGCCACTGCCGCCAGATGAAAGACGTAGTTGGGTCCGAACTGTACGACTGCCTTAACCGGTCGTTTTACCGCAAAATCATCGTTGTGTAATAACCTATCCATTATTTTCGATAGAATACGTTACTGGATGGCAGCGACAATGTCAATTATTATCCGGACGATTTTTGTTGCGCCCATTGGAGGCACTTCCACATCTTAGCACACCATCTATACAGATCACAAGGAGGTTCGAAATGACCAAATGCTCCTTTCTGCTCGCGACGCTAACTATGTTGCCATCGGTTTGCCTCTGCGCATCGCCGGGAGACATCACACCATTGCACCCAATGCATACCTTCTCCATCGTCGCTTATGATTCCGCAACCGGTCAATTCGGTGCGGCAGTGCAGTCACATTGGTTCAAAGTTGGCGATGTTATCTGGCTGGAGGCGGGCGTCGGTGCAGTGGCGACGCAGTCGCTCGTCGAATTCAGCTATGGCCCGCTTGGATTGGAGATGATGAAGGCCGGCAAGTCCGCCGAACAGGCGCTCAAAGGCCTGCTTGCCAGTGATCCGCAGAATCAGATTCGACAGGTCGCAATAATCGACAGAAACGGCATCGTCGCCACTCACACCGGCAACAAGTGCATCGCCTATGCCGGGCACCATATCGGCAAGGACTACTCCTGTCAGGCCAACCTGATGAAGGACTCTACTGTCTGGGGCGCGATGGCCAAGGCATTCGAAAACACGAACGGCGATCTGGCCGGCCGCATGATGGCGGCACTTGAAGCCGCGCAGGCCGAAGGGGGCGACATCCGAGGCAAGCAATCGGCGGCGATGGTTGTTGTTTCCGGTAAACCAACCGGTCGTTCGTGGGTTGACCGCCAAATCGACATCCGCGTGGACGACTCCCCTGAGCCACTGGTCGAACTCCGGCGCCTGTTAAACATCTCACGCGCTTACGACCACATGAACAAGGGCGACGAGGCGATTGCCGTGAAAAACTGGGACAAAGCCAACGATGAGTATTCGCAAGCCGCCAAACTCGCTTCCGGCAACCTTGAGATCATGTTCTGGTATGCCGTCACGTTGGTTACTGCCGGTGAGGTCGACCGCTCACTGCCATTGTTCAAAGAAATCTTCAAGGCCGACCCCAACTGGCGCACCTTGGTGCCGCGACTAGTGGATGCCGAGCAGCTCCCGAACGATCCGGCGGTCATCAAGAAGATTGTCGCACAGTAATGAATAATATGACAATCCTGCAGATCTTGACATGGAGAGTGAAAGTCGCATGACCGATGACAATCAGAAACCAGACTGGTCGGAAGAGCACTGGCGGGAGATGTTGGTCGAACAACGCAAGGCCATGTGGCTCGACGACACGATCGAGAAGTTGGCGGCCTGGCTGGAGCTGAGACCGGGGATGACTATCGTCGATGTCGGCTGTGGACTCGGCTATCTTGGCAACACCTACTGGCCCTACTTTGGCCATGGCGGACACTATGTCGGCGTCGACAATTCCGACAAACTTGTGGTAGACGCCGCAAAAGCGGCTGGCGTCTGGGCCGTGGAGGGCAAGGCGGACTTTGTGAAAGGGGACGCCTGCCAACTCCCCTTTCCCGACGGCTACTTCGATGCTGCCATGTGTCAGACGCTGCTGATGCATCTGGAGCATCCGAAAACGGCTCTGGCCGAAATGATCAGAGTAACGAAGCCCGGCGGGTTCATCTTCTGCCAGGAACCCGACAATCTGTCGTCAGCGCTGGCAAAGGGTCATTCATCACTACCGGAATGGGATAT
>JAPLUP010000662.1 GCA_026397575.1 Candidatus Zixiibacteriota bacterium | reverse complement strand
AATAGTCGTTCTCTCCGGGTAGGTAGACGCCATTGACATACCATTCGGTATTCATGTATGCGGCTATTCCATCGACTTGGAAGGAGTGAGTTCCAATCGACACCTGCACGTTCTCGATGCGATTCGTTCCGTATGGCGAATAGTATGTTGTGGCCCTTGCCTTACCGGAAACGCAGAAAAGTCCCAGAATTACGAGGCAGGTGGAAGCCCCGATGTATTTGAAATGCGCATAAATCCCTCCATGTTTGTGATTGACCGAGATTTCCCTTATAGGGGATCAAGAAACACTACTTGACATTTTTCAACAGTTTAACGGTGTCACAATCTCCTCGAATTGTCAAGGATTTTCTCGTTACCCTGGATGATCGTTCCTGTAACCACAAGAACAACAGCGTTTTGTAGTTGCCAGTCTACCTGAAACGGCCTTTGGGCAGACCCTCACTGTCGGCCCCCATAAAGAACCATGCTACTTGAGCATCGAAGATCTTTGAGGTTTGAAGCTGTGTGCCTCAGACAATCGTCATGTTGCGCCTCCGCGAGCTCATAAGCGCCAGTGCCTTTGTTGCTGGTGGGCGTGGGGGAGAAACACTGCATGAGGATAGAGTTGCACGTGTGCACAGCTGATGATCTCCGTGCGTTCGGAGAATCTTGGAAGTTTCACTGAGTGTTGCTGGTGGTTCCAAGATTCTTCTTATCAGGAGCTTGAGAACGGCTGATCTTGGGGTATTCGTGGGGGTTGGCCTTGGAAGCAGTGAAATAGGCCTGTCTCTCAAAGTTTCACAAGCAGCTGAACTGAGGTGAGCATGACCTTTGATTGTTCAGAGTCGGTGGTGAGTTGGTTCTGGATTTGGATTAGGCATTCTGGTGTTGTTGCCAGGATGATTATTGTTTCGAAGTCTTTTTTCAGGTTTTTTTCTAGGTTTTTCTTCCAGTCGGATTTTCCGGTTTCGATTTCTACTGCCGTCCGTTTGGTATCCTTCTCTATGATGATGTCAGTGTAGCCGTTTACTGGTTCTTCAATCAGCACGTTGTATCCGAGTGCTTGATAGTGTTCTGCTGCTTTTTGTTTCCAGAATTTGTGTTCCAATCCTTCGTTGAATCTGACAGGTGGCTTTTGGTGTCCTGATTCTGATAATTGCCGCCAGCCATTTTCGGTGATGTCGAGTAGTACCATCCTGCCGCTTCTCGTAAGGATGCTGACTGGTTCGATCAGTTCCCTTTCGATTAGGGATTTCTTGATTGTGTCGCCGTTTCGCCTGCTGATTCTCAATCTTCGGTAGCGTTCTACGACTCCCGAGAAAGGGTGAACGGCGATCTCCAGTAGCAGTGCTTCTTCTCGTTCGTTGAGTTTCGCGGTGAAATCCTTTTTGGGAGGGGGCTCGGTCTGGAGTGTTTGGTTGCGGAGAACGTTTCTGTAAGCCATTATGATCTTGAGTCTTTGGTCGTCTACTGCTCCTTTGGGTACTTTGCAGTGGGGAATGACGACTTCGAATGGTTGGAGCCATCTGCCTTGCAGTTTTACAACTGCTGCCCCGATTGGCAATCTGCCTAAGAGTTCGTTGGCTTCGTCTTTCATCAGCATTGCAGCCGATACGGCATTGACGTCGTGTCGGTGTTTCAAGTTCATGGTGATGGTGGTGTAGGAGTTGCCCAGGGCGGGTATGGAGATGAGGCTGGGGTGCTGATCAACAAGGACGATGGCTTCTCCGAGTTCTCTGATCTCTCTCAAGATGGTGTCGGTTACTGCTTCTCCTCCTGATCCACCAGGCTTTTTTAGCAGTATGTGGTGTGCTTCTTCTATGAAGATCACGTGTTTGAAGCACTCCCTATCCGGCTGAACCAGACGATAATGATGAATCCAGAGTAGCATGGATTCGATGATCAGGTTCTTGTCGTTGTTGGTCAAAGCATCAAGCTCGAGAATCACGTTTCTGTCAAGTAGGATTGCGAGGTTTGGCTGGTTGGAAGTGTTGACTGCTTCTCCCATGGGTCCGAAGCAGATTGACTTGATTCCTCTCATGGTTGAGTCCATCCAGAGCGCTTTTCTGCCCTTGACCGGGTTGTCCTCCAGCCACTTGAGAACATTAATGAACGTTGGATACTTTTGGGTGCTTCCATCGTAAACGCCAAACTGCTCGTAAACAGCATTTAGTGCCTCCTGCAGCAAGAACATGACTCCCTCACCGAGATAGTAAGCACCAGCAATAATCTCGATCAACTTCTTGAGCCAGACTTTGGGATCAGTGCCAGTCGGAGGAATCAGGGGGTTGAAGACCAACGGGCAAGTGTTTCTGCCGACCGTGTACACCAAGATGTTCTCGTCTGTCATGGCTAGGAGGTCTCGGTAGTTGCGCTTCCAATCAAAAATCAAAAACGGCTTCTTCCTTGCCAAAAGGCTGTTGAGTAGGATGAATACCGTGTTGGTCTTGCCAGCACCACTTCTGCCAAAGATGGCTGTGTGTTGGATCCATTCGTCTTCCCGCAAGCCAAACAGGTGGTAGTTTCGTCCAGAGTAGTGAACTGTTCCGACGGGGTATTCGCCATAGGCAGCGTCCTTTGGCGGGACTGAGAGATAGGTTTCGGGGCTGTCGACTGTCGAGCCGAGGTGTTTGACTGCCATGAGCCGTATGGCTGCTTCGATATCTCGTCTTCCCTCCTGGTCTTCGGTGAGGTAGGCCAAGTAGTACTGGTCGGCCTTTTTGCCGATTACGGGTTTGAGTTGTCTGCAGAGTTCTTGGACGTCCATTTTCAATCATTAATCAGTTTTTGTCTGTTCGATTGGGAGTCGATCTGCTGCTTGAGCTCGAGCAGTTGTCCCTGGAGTCTGCTGACGTCTCGCCAGCAGGCGACTTGTTCAAAGCGCTTTTCTTGTTCGAAGGTGATCAGCTCCTTTTCGAAGAAGGATTTGCGCTTGTCAATGACCGGCAGCGCTCCCAGCTCGAAAACGTCAAGTTGATCCAACACCGAATTGGCACGACAGATTCTACCGTCAATCTCATAAAGATTGCTGTCACGGATGGAGAGGCGCTCGTAGATCTGCTCCAAAATACCATTGGAGGAGTTCAGCAGTACTTCCCTCTTGGAATCAAGAAACCTATCAATAGGGTCACTGCCTGTGACAATGGAATCGAGACCAAGATCATCACCGGCCGATTTTGGACCTGCGACCGGCAGGTAGTGGTCATCGATGCCGAGAAGATAAGGGTAGCCGAGAAGTCTTGAACAAGTGGAGAAAGCTTGTGAAGCTGTATCTAACGCGAGTTTCTCGTGTCCCGTGGGGTTGTAAGGATTGACATAGTTGAAAATCATGGTTACCACCTGAGTTGTCTTGACTATCAAGTAGTAATCAGCGCGAGTATATAAATGTTGTGATTCAGCAGTGGCAACACGCAAGTGGGTATAGCACAGCTTAGATGACTTGCCAAAAAGAAAACCGGGAGCCTTTCGACTCCCGGCCATCGGTTCACTAAGCGTCCTTGCTTATTTGCACGCATCACACGGCGCGGCACCGTGGGAGAAGATGTAATTGATCAGATAAACGACATCAGCAATAGTGATTACTCCGTCGCAATCTGCATCGCCTGCTGCCAATGGCGATGGTGCCGGTCCGTGCGTGAAGATATATGCGATGAGGTAGACCGCGTCAGCAATGTTGATGTCTGATGAACCGTCGGCGTCGCCGCAGCTTCCTGCTGGTACCACTCGCGGGACAAAAATGCCTGTTTCCAAATTACCAGCCAGGTCATAGGCTTTAATCCTGTATGGGGCCGTTGCTCGCGGGGTCCAGAGCAGTGATGAGAAAACAGGGTTTATTAGACTGTCGCTCGCGACGCTGCTGGCTGTGTCGCGGTAGATGTAAGCAGTCTCGAAATTGAGATCCCAGACTGAACCGAAGATGTTCGTTGTGTCGGACACAACAATGATAGGATTCTGATTGTCCTTCGTTAGCGGGAACATCAGTGGTTGTCCGAGATTCCCAATCAGATCGGCGTATTCGATCTTTAAGGTAAACTGACCATCCACGGCTGGAACACTACTTCCGTCCTTGCCATCCCAGGACAGGTTGACAGTGCCGGCTGGCACATTGAGTCCGTTTGCCAAGAGGCGAATGAGTCCATTTGCGAGATCCACTATACGGGCTGTCACAAGGCATGGCTTGGAGAGGTTGAATGAAACGCGGGTTGTATCCCTGATAAGATCCCCGTTAGGTGAAAAGTAGGGATTAGTCTGAATGGTATTTGCAGCCACAGGCGCCAAATTGTCTATTGTGATGGTCACTCGGTCGCTGTCCGAGACACAATTGGAGCCATTGGCTATGAGCAATAGTGTATGATTGCCGCCTCCCAATCCAACGGTGTTCCAAGAGTAAAGAACACTCTGGGTGATCGGGCTCGAGTACTGGGTCAGAGTGTCCCATGTGGAAGGAGACGAACCAACCCCATGCAGCATCACACCCTTTGAGAATTCGGATCCTCCAATAGTGCCGATGATGTCGATAATACCTCCAGCTACACTTCCCGCAAGCGGGGATAAAATGGTTGCGATAGGGGCTATCGTGTTTGCAGCTAAAGAACCCACCATGAGGAGGAACGGTGATGAATTTCCTTCAAACCACATCACTTTGACATCAGCGCCGAAATTCGCATGCGTTACGTTCGGTCCATTGGAGCTTAAAGGAGTATTCGAGATATTGAATTTGCAGGGAGTCCACGTAGTTCCGCCGTCAACAGAACTTCTAAAGACGATGTCGGTGTCACTCGCCATCGCTTCGGCCCAGACGGCAAATAGCTTGCCAGTGTTGTCCAGTGTTATATCGGGATAATTCGAATAGGTTCCTGGTGACTGGCTCAGATTGACAGCTGAATTCCAGGTTGAGCCGGATCT
>JAPLUP010000478.1 GCA_026397575.1 Candidatus Zixiibacteriota bacterium | reverse complement strand
CCGAGGCGCCGATCGTCGGGACCGGGATGGAGATGCGAGTGGCGCAGGATTCCGGAGAAGAGATGGTATTCCAGTTGGGCTCCGGAGTTTCTTAAGAAAGGCCTTCGGCACATCTGGCCGGAGGAACGAACGATCACCTGGAAGGAGCTTATCGCCGAGCTTGATAAGGCGATGCAGATGCCTGGCTGGACGAATGCGTGGACAATGCCGATCAAGACTCGAATCGACATGCTCTCCACCGGCATCCGGACGCCAATTGGAGTAAAGATTTTCGGCAATGACCTTGGCGAGATCGAGCGGATCGGGATGGAGCTCGAGAAATCACTATCGCCCATCCCCGGCACCCGCTCCGTCTATTCCGACCGCAACACCGGGGGCTTTTTCGTAGACATTATTCCGGATCGACCAAAGATTGCCCGCTATGGGCTGACGATGCAGGATGTGCAGGATGTCATCGAGGCCGCGATAGGGGGCATGCCGATCGAAGTTACTATTGAAGGCCGCAACCGGTTTTCGATTAACGTCCGTTATCCGCGCCACCTGCGAGAGAACATCGAGCGCCTGAAACAGGTCCTGGTACCCTTGCCCAAAGATGACACCAAAGCGAGTCCCGGCTCTATATCAACCATGGGGTTTGTGATACCGGAAGGCGGCGCCGGTATTCCCCTTGGTGAGATCGCGGATGTCCGAATCGCGAGCGGCCCGCCAATGATTCGCGATGAAAACGGCATGCTTGTTGGTTACGTATATGTCGATATCGACCAGAACCAACGGGATATCGGCGGATATGTAAAGGAAGCCAGAGAGGTCGTTGCCAAACAAATTCAGATTCCACCCGGTTATTATTTGAAATGGACAGGGCAATATGAGCTTCTGGAAGTTATGGCCAAGCGTATGAAGGTTGTCATCCCGATCACTTTCCTTCTGATCATCATCATGTTGTACCTGAACTTTAGAAACTTTACCGAAACTTGCATAGTGTTGGCATCGGTACCATTTGCTTTGGTCGGCAGTATCTGGCTTATGTACTTTCTTGGATACAACTATTCGACCGCTACCTTAGTGGGCATTATTGCACTTGTCGGATTGGCCGCACAAACGGGAATTGTCATGATCTTATATCTCGATCATGCCTATGAGCGTCGTAAAAAGGCGGGAAAAATCCGTGATCTGAACGACATCATCTGGGCGCACATGGAAGGTACTGTCATGCGTGTTCGACCCAAGCTGATGACGGTCGGCACGACGGCGATGGGGCTGGTCCCCCTGCTGTGGGCAACCGGCACCGGCGCTGATGTGATGAAGCGTATCGCAGCACCAATGGTTGGCGGTCTTATAAGCTCGACCTTTTTGACTCTTGAGATTATCCCTGTTGTCTACACCTACTGGAGACTCTGGCAGATCAAACAGGAGAAGAAGAAAACAGCTACTGCACCGACTCAAGTCGATTCATGACATATTCAAACTGACAGACCTGAAAACAATCGAGAATCATCGGTCCGGTAACCCACCCAACGGGCCTGCTGAAAAAGCCTCAAAAAAAGGAAATAGTGCACTTCCTGGAATAATGTCATTAGAATTGTCATCCCCGACTTGATCGGGGATCCAGAAAAGAGAAACTTTTGTGCGCGGCAGACTTTAGTCTGCCCGAGATTCCCGCTATCATCCGGTACCCCATCCAGCGGATGGGATTAAGTATTAGTACTGATATGCCGGGGATTAAATCGTAAATTTGAGACATCTAGGCGATTCAAAGTTCCGCGGGGTCTTAGGCTTCCCGGGCGTCTAGCGGGGAAGGCGTGACCCTGCGGTATAAGAACGCGCTGGATCACACCTCGCACTCCGTACTCGGCAAGAGCCAGCGCAACACCTAAGCTGCCGGACAAAGAACCGGCACCCCCAAAACAAGTTTGGGGGTGGCACCCTTGGTATCGGTTCACATCCACCTGCGGCGGACAAGAACCGACACAACCATGCAGGATAATTGTCGGGTTTCTCATCTTCGCCGAAGCGGAGTTTCGGAACCCGACCTACAAAGACTGTGCGCGGCAGACTTTGGGGAGAGTGGTTACCGGATCAGAATAAGTTTTCCGCCTGTTTGAGTTCCTTCGATATACCAAAGATAGGCGCCGGCGGCCACCGGATTCCCGGCTTCATTGGTGCCATTCCAACTGATATCAACGCCGGAATTATTGGTCCACCGCCTGATAGTGCTCCCGGAAACAGTCATAATAATCAGATTGGAATTCACTGGAATTTCAGTGAAAGTTACACTCTCCACTTGAGCCGGTTTAAACGGGTTGGGATAAGCATGAGTTTCCGGTCTTATACTAAAGGCAGCAAGATCACTATAAGGGTAGTCATTGGCCCTGGCCCGCCAAAAATAAGTTCTATTGGGAAGTAATTTGAGCTCTGTTTTCCAAGAAGTCTCTCCGCTGGAATTTTGCAGAACCGGCGACGACACTGTCACCAGTTCTGCAAAATCGTCGTCAGCGTCCACTTCAAAATAATACAGATTGCTGCCGGGAGCATCGATATTGGCCACGGTTAAAGTCGGATGTGAGGTATTAAGAGCGGATTGATTAATGGGACTGACTATTTCCACCTGATAATCTTGAGGCTCCAGCGAATCAGCCTGCGCCTTGGCCGAGGCGACATTGGATAAGGGCGATATATTCTCGGCCTCATCACTTGCCTTTATGGCAATATAGTATGCTTGATCCGGAACCAATCCGGTCATCAGAAGCGATTGCGCGCTCCCTGCTATAAGAGGAAGGGGAAGACTATCATACAAATCGGCGCTATTCCAATTTGATTCGTTTATAGAAGAGGGTAAATAACGAATATCATAGGCTGCGGCGGTGCCGAGATCGCTGTCGTTACCCGGCGCCGTCCAGGTTAAATACAGCTCCCCCGTATTAAAACCAGGTATTGCCCCCAGATCATCGACTTTCCCTGGAGGTATGGAATCAATCACTTCGGCTCCGGCCGTATTACTCAGAGTAAGAGTTGGCGATAAGGAAGTCGCCGAAAGAGTATGAGTAATGGCAGCGCTGTCGCTTCCCTTCCTGGCTTTGATAATGAAATTATTATAGCCGGTCGAATCATTGGCGGTTCGCGATTCCCACCAGTAAGTTACCGGCCTATCTATGAGACCGGTCACAGAAGTTATCCCGTTGACCACCGTATCGCCATAGTTGTTGATAACCCAGATTGAGGCTCCCCCCACAGGCAGACTGTTATTGCCTTTGACATATATCTTGAGCAACCGTTCCAGACCGAGTTCCAAAGTTCCGTTGGAGGTACAGGAGAAATTGATATCTTTATCCGAGGCGGCGCCTTCGTAGGTGGCATCGAGGACGAAATTATCGGAGCAATCCCAGTTATTACAAGCATGGCCGACCAGAAAGGTCTGCGGATTATAATTGGGGGAATAAAGGTTAAAAGTATCGGCATAGAGGGTAATCCCCCTGGCGCCATCGTTAACTTCCCCATATTTGACCAAAATATTGTTGCTTTCAATGCGATTGTTTCTGAAGACCAGGGTGCTATCGGCAATCATAACAGCATCAAAAGCGACACCGTAAGCAATGACACCCGAGCCGAGCGATCTGGCATGGAAAGTATTATGTTCGACAATGCTGTAGGTGTTGACGACGCCATCGGACTCACCGGAGGAATATCTGAAAGGTGTTACCGATTTTCCGTAACTGGAAGTACCGGGATCGGCATCGCCGGTGGCGGTAACGATATTGTTATAGACATAGACATGATGACAGCCATTGCGAATCCGGATAGCATGCGTCTCCATATGATTTTCATCATATTCAACATTAGGACCTTCATGAATGTCGATATTATTATCGTGTATTTTCACGTAGTTGGCGTCCGTTCCGCGGGTATGCTCAGCCAGAATGCCACGCCCACCTCCATATGCCGTGCCGCTGGTAATAACATTATGGTGCACATCGGTGCCCGGGCCGGGT
>JAPLUP010000329.1 GCA_026397575.1 Candidatus Zixiibacteriota bacterium | reverse complement strand
ACCGTGATCGCAACCACCTCGCTATCAGCCAGGAAACCATCCGAAGCAACAAAGGTCACATTGAAGACGCCGGCTTGCGTAAAGTCGGGACTGAAGTTGAAGGTACCCGTGCCATTGAGATTATCGACGTAGGTTGCATTGGTCGGCAGACCAACCGCCGTCATTATTGGAGTTGTCAGGTCTGGATCAGTCGCTGAAGTACCGAAATTCAGATTTGCACCCTCATTCACTGACCCCGCGCCGATTGCTGCCAACGCTGGCGGACGGTTGTTCTCTGTCACCGTGATCGCGACAACTTCCGTGTCCGCCATCGTGCCATCCGAAGCGATGAAGGTCACATTGAAGACACCCGCTTGCGTGAAGTCGGGACTGAAGTTGAAAGTGCCTGTACCATTCAGATTATCGACGTAGGTTGCATTGGTCGGCAGACCAACCGCCGTCATTATTGGAGTTGTCAGGTCTGGATCAGTGGCCGAAGCGATGAAGTTCAGGTTCGCGCCTTCATTGACGCCCTGTGGACCGATCGCCGCCAACACCGGGCGCTGATTGCCGGCATCAGTCACCGTAATCGCCACGACTTCACTGTCGGCTAATGCGCCATCCGAGGCGATAAAGGTCACGTTGTATATCCCCGCTTGCGTAAAGCTCGGATTAAAGTTGAACGTCCCCGTGCCGTTGCCATTGTCGATGTAAGTTGCATTGGTCGGAACATCGACCGCCGTCATTATTGGAGTTGTCAGGTCTGGATCACTGGCCGAAGCGATGAAGTTCAGATTCGCGCCTTCATTTACACCCCGCGGACCGATGGCCGCCAGTACCGGCGCCTGCGCCTGCGCTTGGGCTGACGCCTGCCCCAACAGAAGAACGGCAAAGACTATCAAGAAGATCATCTTCCTGTCAGTCGCCGAGAATCTCCAGATATCTCTATGCAACCTCACGTTGACCTCCAAATGTATGGAATAGAATCATATTTCGATTTCGTGTCGAACCAGGACTACCTTGAGCGTAACCCGCAATTCTCATGGATTCCGGATTGTACATCTGATTCGTCCTTTCGTCGACTTGCCAGTTGAAGCCACTCATTATTCTTTCGACGGAGAAGGCCTTTCCCGTCATCTCCGCCCGCAGAAACTACTTCAGCAATACCATCTTCTTTGTTTGCGATTGATCGCCGACCGTCAACCGATAGAAATAGACACCGGACGCCACGGTTTCACCATCCTGATTAGTGCCGCGCCACTTGTAAGTGTATTTGCCGGCGGCCAGTGGCTCGTTGATGATCGTGGCGATCTTTTCACCAAGAAGATTATAGATAACCAACCGCACTTGCTTATTGGCAGAGCCAGAGCCGACCGCAAATTCAATCGTCGTTTCCGGGTTGAATGGGTTGGGGTAATTCTGATTAAGTGCAAAGTCGGTCGGTAATATGGGTTTCAGACCCTTCACCGGTATACCGATTGCATTGGGATCGGACAGGACCGCGGTGTTGATGTGCACATCCTTGCCATCGTAGCTCAACTCACTCGTTGCGACAAGCGGAAGCTTGATCATTGTTCCGCTTCCAGCCGAAATGCGTGAGTTGGATGTGGAACGCGGATAGAGTAACACTACGAGTTTACCTTGGCCGTCATCCCGGTAAGTCAAATACAGTAGCGCTGACTTGTCAGTTGTCTGCGGAGTCAAAAACCGCACCTTTTCCGGATTGTAACCGATTTCCACCTGCACTCCGGCAATATCAGTCGGAAACTCGGCGTTTACATCGATAACGTTGCCGGCAACGATGCCGTTGTCGTCTCCCAGACGCACGATCGCCTCCTTACCACTCCATTGCGGCATGTTCGCAGGCGCCGAACCGAAAATGATATTGATAATCGCCACGAGATCGATGACGTCCACCGCTGAACTCTGGTCAACGTCGGCCGCATTGAACTGTCGTGTCGTGAAAGTTTGACTGCCGATGATATAACTGACGGTCACAACCGCGTCTGCCACGTCCACACGACTATCGCCGTTGACGTCGCCGAATTGGTCTACCACGAAGACACCGGTGGTGTCGAATTTCAGCTTCACCGAAGCGACCCCCGGATTCGGGTTGGTCGCTTCCCAGGCGTTCTCGAAGCGGATTGGTGAGTTCCCGGTGGGAGCGTCTGTCCGGATCGTGGCCCAGAAATTGAAGATCGCTGTTCCGGTGGTTTTCGCTCCTATCCGCTGATTGTTTAGCCCGAATGCCACGACGCGTATATTCCCCGGAGAACCGCCGACATTGTCGTAAATCGTGAAATCTGTTAGTCGTGTGGTTGGTACCAGTGAATCGATGATGATAACATTGTTGTTATAAAGGAAATCGAATTGCACACCATAGGCATCGCTCAGGTTGTTTAGATTGACGGGGATCGCCACTCCCGTGAGTCCCGGAATTCCGCCCGAAATCTGGCGATACGTTGTCGATGACGCTGTATACAAGATGTCCTCTGTAGGCGCTGGCGCGCCGACGTTGATTGTCACTGTGCGTTCTGGATCGGCCCAAGCGGTGGAGTCGTCTTTGCAGGAGAATGTGATTGTGAAGTTGCCAACTTGTGAAATATTCGCCCAGGTGAAGGTGCCGGTTGCTGCGCCGTTGCCAACAACCTGCCCGCTGCTGCCAAAGGTTGATCCGACCGGGAGTTCGCCGCCATAGTTGGCATACAGGGTAATTTTCTGAGGCGTATCATCATCCTCTGCTGTAACCGAGAAAGAGACTGTCGAACCCAGTTGCACGTTGTAACTACTGGTAGTGATGGCTTTGATGCTCGGCGGAGTATTGGTGTGAACCGGTGGTGTGCCAATCCTCAGCCACCCGGAAACAATGGTCGGATATATCGATGTATCACCATATCTGTTGGTGTATTCACACAATTGAAACCCTCCCTCATCGTTGGGGCTATAAATCCGAATCAGCGTAGAATCACCATCGGGGATGCCCGCCTTTACCTGCAATTGGAACTCTAAGAGAACTCCGCGTCCCTCCGGATAGTAGACGTTCTGATTAGAGCCGGCGGCGAGCAATCCAGCGTGAGTGGAGTCTGTCAAGAACATCTGTAGTGGAACCATTCCTTTGAAGACATTAGTATCCGTGAGACCCCGCTCGGCGAGAGCGACGCGGACCCACGCGTTCGTCCCATCATTGTCGACTACATACCTCACGACATTCGTGTCGATCTGGAAGAAGGCCGCAAGACCCATGAGCGACTCACTGGCATTCTTTACCAGCAATTGGACATGCGCGATACTGCCGGCCGCTGCCGTAAGATCAACCACCTTGAAAGTGTCGGCCGCCGAGATCTGGCCCATTGCCGGTGTCAAACAGGCGGCGAAGGCCAAGATTGTCAGAGTGAGAAGCAATTGTCTTATCATGTGATTACCTCTATTTCTATCTGCAGAGTTTTTTTTCGTATCCAAAACATGGCTCACATCCTGATCAGACGATGCAGTCGGCGGCAACACCTGCGCCAGCGTGCGACATTCCTTGTAAACTTGATTCTTCGTCTGATCCTCCTTCACTTTAGCAACACCATCTTTCTCGTCAGTTGCTGATCGCCGACGCGCAACCGGTACAAATAGACTCCGGATGCCAATTGTGCTCCCGTGTCATCGGTTCCGTCAAACCTGACGGTGTGCTTTCCAGTCGGCTGGTTACCTGCGAACAATACTCGGACTCTCTGTCCGAGGCAGTTGTACACTTCCAGAGAAACATCCCCGACCTTTTCCAACGAGTACGATATGACCGTCTCCGGATTGAACGGATTGGGACAATTCTGTTCAAGAGCGAACTCCTCCGGCAGGGCACCACCCGAAACAACGCTGGTCAGGGCTATGGGAGTGCCGTTGGCGTCGACAAT
>JAPLUP010000591.1 GCA_026397575.1 Candidatus Zixiibacteriota bacterium | reverse complement strand
CCGCATCTGGCATGTCTATATGGGGGCCTGGCAGGCGGGAGCGTTCTTTGTGCTCTCCGTCAGCGCATTCTATATTCTGCGAAACAAGCACATCGATTTCGCCAAGGCATCCATCAAGATCGCTTTGCTTGTGGCAGCGGCAGCATCGGTACTCCAACTCGTCTCTGGTCACTCCAGTGCCGTGGGGGTGGCAGAAAATCAACCGGCGAAAATGGCAGCCTACGAAGCGCATTACGACACGGGACCCGCCGACCTCTATCTTTTCGGCTGGGTCAACGATGATGAGGAAAGGGTACAATTTGGTGTCAAGTTGCCGGGAATGCTGAGTTTCCTGATTTACGGCGACTCGCAGAGACCGGTCACCGGGCTGAAGGAATTCAAACCGGAAGATCGTCCGCCTGTAAACGTCGTTTTCCAGAGTTATCACGCCATGGTGGCAATTGGGGTCGGTCTGATTCTGATTGCCTGGCTTGGACTATTCCTGTGGTGGCACAACAAGCTATTCAGTCTGCGATGGCTTCTTTGGGTGTTTGTTCTCGCAGTCATCGGACCGCAACTGGCAAACCAACTTGGCTGGCTCTCGGCGGAGGTGGGACGGCAACCCTGGATCGTTTACAATCTGCTGCGCACTTCCGACGGACTATCGAAAGTCGTCAGTCCGGGACAAGTGCTGACTTCAATCATTCTCTTCAGCCTCATCTATCTTTTGCTGCTGATTCTGTTCATCTACCTGTTGAATGACAAGATCCAGCACGGTCCGGCAGCGGAAGACTTGGATACGGCAAGGCACAGGGCGTAACCATGGTATTCGATCTCAACACCATTTGGTTCATGCTGATCGGCGTGTTACTCACCGGCTATGCCATACTCGACGGCTTCGATCTTGGCGTCGGTGCACTACACCTCTTTACCAAGCAGGATGTCGAACGACGGCTGTTCATCAACGCGATCGGACCCGTCTGGGACGGCAACGAAGTTTGGCTTGTGACCGGCGGTGGGGCGCTGTTTGCGGCATTCCCTGAAGTTTATGCCACCGCCTTTTCAGGCTTCTATATGGCGCTGATTCTGCTTTTATTCGCGTTGATCTTCCGCGCGGTGGCGATCGAGTTCCGCAGCAAACAACCGATGCACTGGTGGCGACAGATGTGGGATGTCTCCTTCAGCGTCAGCAGCATCGTGTCAAGCTTGTTGATCGGTGTGGCACTGGGTAACATCGCGCTTGGCATACCACTCGCCGGCGACCATGAGTTTGCCGGCAGTTTTTTTGGTCTGTTAAATCCTTACGCTCTATTGGTCGGTATCACCACCGTCGCGCTGTTCATGATGCATGGCGCAATCTATCTGGTCATGAAAACCGAAGGCGATCTGCACAATAATCTTCGCCGCTGGGTCAACAACGCGATCATCACTTTCATCATTTGCTATGCTGCTACGACCGCAGCCACGCTGCTTTATGTACCGCACATGGTGGAGACGATCAAGCAGGTGCCTTGGCTCTTTGTCCTGCCGTTACTCAACGCGCTGGCGATTGCCAATATCCCCCGTGAGATCCAGCACGGCCACGACATGAGAGCCTTCTTGTCATCCTGCGCAGCGATCGTGGCGCTGCTCACGCTGTTTGGCATCGGCATGTATCCCGATCTAATTTTCTCCAGCCCCGATCCCGCGAACAGCCTGACGATCTACAATGCGGCCTCCTCGGCAAAAACGCTTGAAATTATGTTGATCATCGCGGCGATGGGCGTTCCGCTGGTGCTGGCTTATACGGCAAGCATCTACTGGATTTTCCGCGGCAAGGTCAAGCTCGATTCCAGCAGCTATTAGATATCAAAAAGAAGGTTTACATCCCGGCAGCAGCACCGCTTATTGAGCTTCATGGCGACTGAATGTTTTTTCGTTTCCGATCTTCACGGCAACACCGCGCGCTACGACAAGCTCTTGGCCGCTATCGCCAACGAACAGCCGCAAGCCGTCTTCCTGGGCGGTGACTTGCTACCTTCCGGCACGGCCACGCTTTTCTCAACGTCTGCTGCCTACCCGGATTTTGTTGACGACTTCCTGGTGGTCATGTTCGCACGCTTGCGGGAGCAGCTTGGTGACCATTGCCCACGGATCTTCGTGATCATGGGCAACGATGACGGTCGTATCGAAGAGGTCGCGATCGTTGCTGCCGCTGCCCGTGGTGTGTGGGAGTACGTCCACAATCGCAGAGTTGTTCTAGGGCAGTACTCGGTGTACGGTTATGCGTATGTTCCACCAACACCGTTCCTACTCAAGGATTGGGAGCGTTATGATGTTTCACGCTTTGTCGATCCCGGTTGTGTCTCGCCTGAAGAGGGGAATCGCTCGGTAGCTGTGTCCGAGCATGAGCAGAAGTTCACGACGATCCAGAAGGACTTGCAGCTTTTGACCGGTAACGACGATCTCTCGCGGGCCATATTTTTGTTCCACTCACCGCCGTACCAAACGCATTTGGATCGTGCCGCCCTTGATGGCAAGATAGTCGATCATGTTGAGCTTGATCCTCACATCGGCAGTATCGCAGTGCGCCGTTTTATCGAAACTCGACAGCCGCTGATTACTCTGCACGGTCATGTGCACGAGTCAGCGCGCCTCACCGGTTCTTGGCGCCAGCAACTTGGCAGCACGCTCTGCTTCTCCGCCGCACACGCCGGCCCGGAACTGGCATTGGTGCGTTTTTGTCCGGAGAATCCTGCGGCTGCGACACGGGAATTACTGTAGTGGCAGTCCTCGCGGTTGCCCTTACGGGACTGTTGAAATTCCTCGGGGTTGTCATTGCGAGGAGTCCCGCAATCGCGGGACGACGAAGCAATCTGCGCGCCTGTATGTGGAGAGAGTAAATCGAGATTGCTTCGTCGTGCTCCACACCCTACATCATCTCTCCGCACTCCTCGCAATGACACGGTCTGGGCTTTCCAACAGTCCCCTTACTTCCTCATCGGCAGTGGTCGCGCGGCATCAGTGACAGCGCCGATCTTCACGGCATAGCTGGTCTTGCGCGCGATATCATCATCGGTGATGATGTGGCAATCCAGCAATCCGTCCGTCCGGTAACCGGTCTGCAAGTAATTTATCTCCGCCAAGCACAAGCTCCAACCAGCCAGCCAAGAATCCAGCATATCCCGCTGTTCTTTCGATCCCTGAAAATGAATGAGCAGATCTATGTCGCTGCTTGGTCCGGCGGTCGCGTTTTTGGTGCTGCCGAATACATAGATGTCCTTGACACCGAGCCGTTCCGGATCAATGCACGCTGCAATGTGCTCCGCCATGTTCAGACGCCAGCGCCAGAAGCTTTCTGCCGGCTGTTCGTTTTGTGCGCGCCTGACCTCGGCTGCGGTTGTGTCCGTGCGCGGCATCGCCAGAATCGCCACGGCTCGATCTAAGTCGGCATTCAAGAGCACCTGCAGAATT